>NZ_QFXN01000231.1:0-22398 GCF_003144775.1 Enterobacter sp. CGMCC 5087
ATATTCAACGTGGGAAGTGTTGATGGTGATACCACGAGCTTTTTCTTCTGGTGCGTTATCGATCTGGTCGAATGCACGAGCAGAACCACCGTAGGTTTTTGCCAGAACGGTAGTGATTGCAGCAGTCAGGGTAGTTTTACCATGGTCAACGTGGCCGATAGTACCAACGTTGACGTGCGGTTTTGTACGTTCAAATTTTTCTTTAGACACGGCTATATTCCTTACTATAGTGCTCTCCCCTGTGGAGAGAGCACGGGACTTAGGTTTTAATCCTGTGGATTACTTACCACGGGCTTCAATAACGGCCTGAGCAACGTTGTTAGGCGCATCATCATACTTCAGGAATTCCATGGTGTATGATGCACGACCTTTGGTCAGAGAACGCAGCTGAGTTGCATATCCGAACATTTCAGACAGCGGAACTTCAGCGTGGATCTTAACGCCAGTTACTTCGGATTCCTGACCACGCAGCATACCGCGACGACGGCTCAAGTCACCGATAACGTCACCGGTGTTCTCTTCAGGAGTTTCTACTTCAACCTTCATGATTGGCTCAAGCAGAACTGGTTTTGCTTTCTTAAAGCCTTCTTTAAAGGCAATAGACGCAGCCAGTTTAAACGCCAGTTCAGAGGAGTCAACGTCGTGGTAAGAACCGAAGTGCAGACGAACACCCATGTCAACAACCGGATAGCCAGCCAGAGGGCCCGCTTTCAGCTGTTCCTGAATGCCTTTATCAACGGCTGGGATGTATTCGCCAGGAATTACACCACCTTTGATGTCGTTGATGAACTCGTAACCTTTCGGGTTAGAGCCCGGCTCCAGTGGGTACATGTCGATCACAACGTGACCGTACTGACCGCGACCACCAGACTGCTTAGCGTGTTTACCTTCAACATCGGTAACTTTCGCGCGAATCGCTTCGCGGTAAGCAACCTGAGGTTTACCCACGTTCGCTTCAACGTTGAATTCACGCTTCATACGGTCAACGATGATGTCCAGGTGCAGTTCACCCATACCAGCGATGATGGTCTGGTTAGATTCTTCATCAGTCCATACGCGGAATGATGGGTCTTCTTTCGCCAGACGGCCCAGAGCCAGACCCATTTTTTCCTGGTCAGCTTTGGTTTTTGGTTCAACTGCGATGGAGATTACCGGCTCAGGGAATTCCATACGCTCCAGAATGATCGGGTGATCCGGGTCACACAGGGTGTCACCAGTGGTCACGTCTTTCAGACCGATAGCTGCAGCGATGTCGCCCGCACGAACTTCTTTGATCTCTTCACGTTTGTTAGCGTGCATCTGTACGATACGGCCAAAACGTTCACGCGCCGCTTTCACGGAGTTCAGGATGGTGTCACCGGAGTTAACCACACCAGAGTAAACGCGGAAGAAGGTCAGGTTACCCACGAATGGGTCGGTAGCAATTTTGAACGCCAGTGCAGAGAACGGCTCTTCGTCGCTTGCGTGACGCTCAGCCGGAGTATCTTTACCGTCGTCCAGGATGCCGTTGATCGCAGGAACGTCAACCGGGGATGGCAGGTAGTCAACTACCGCATCCAGCATCGCCTGAACACCTTTGTTCTTGAACGCAGAACCACAGGTTACCAGGATGATTTCGTTGTTCAGAACGCGCTGACGCAGAGCTTTTTTGATCTCTTCTTCAGTCAGTTCTTCACCACCCAGGTATTTCTCCATCAGCTCTTCAGAAGCTTCAGCAGCGGATTCGATCAGGTTCTGGTGCCATTCGTCAGCCAGGTCCTGCATTGCAGCTGGGATATCTTCGTATTCGAAGGTAACGCCCTGGTCTGCATCGTTCCAGTTGATGGCTTTCATTTTCACCAGGTCGATAACGCCGGTGAAGCCTTCTTCAGCACCAATTGCCAGCTGCAGCGGAACAGGGTTCGCTCCCAGACGGGTTTTGATCTGGCCAACAACTTTCAGGAAGTTAGCACCCATACGGTCCATTTTGTTAACGAACGCGATGCGTGGAACTTTATATTTGTTCGCCTGACGCCATACGGTTTCAGACTGTGGCTGAACACCACCAACTGCGCAATAAACCATTACCGCGCCGTCAAGAACACGCATGGAACGTTCTACTTCGATGGTGAAGTCAACGTGCCCTGGGGTGTCGATGATGTTTACGCGATGCGGTTCGTACTGCTTAGCCATACCTGACCAGAATGCAGTAGTCGCTGCGGAGGTGATAGTGATACCACGCTCCTGCTCCTGTTCCATCCAGTCCATGGTGGCTGCGCCGTCATGAACTTCACCGATTTTATGGTTTACACCGGTGTAGAACAGAATACGTTCGGTAGTAGTGGTTTTACCGGCGTCGATGTGCGCACTGATACCGATGTTACGGTAGCGTGCGATGGGTGTTGTACGAGCCATTTGATTCCTCGTTTATATCTTTAGGCGTTCAGTTAAGTTACCCAGAGCGGGCGGCTTCTCTGAAGCGCCCGCCTGGTGACTAATACTCCGAAGAGATTACCAACGGTAGTGTGCGAACGCCTTGTTGGCTTCTGCCATACGGTGAACGTCTTCACGTTTCTTAACTGCAGTACCTTTGTTGTCTGCAGCATCAGAAAGTTCGTTCGCCAGACGCAGAGCCATGGATTTATCACCGCGTTTACGAGCAGCCTCAACGATCCAACGCATTGCCAGAGCATTACGACGAACCGGACGAACTTCAACTGGAACCTGATAAGTAGAACCACCAACGCGGCGGGACTTAACTTCTACGGTTGGGCGAACGTTGTCGAGAGCGACTTCGAAAGCTTCCAGTTCATTTTTACCAGAACGCTGAGCCAGGGTCTCAAGCGCGCTGTATACGATTGCTTCTGCAGTAGATTTTTTACCATCTACCATCAGGATATTTACAAATTTTGCCAGCAGTTCTGATCCGAATTTCGGATCTGGAAGAATTTTACGCTGACCAATGACGCGACGACGTGGCATGGGAATACTCCGTTGTTAATTCAGGATTGTCCAAAACTCAAAGAGTTTAGTTTGACATTAAGATAAATCAGTTTGGCCTTACTTAACGGAGAACCATTAAGCCTTAGGACGCTTCACGCCGTACTTGGAGCGAGCCTGCTTACGGTCTTTAACACCTGAGCAGTCGAGCGCACCACGAACGGTGTGGTAACGAACACCCGGAAGGTCTTTAACACGACCGCCACGGATCAGGATCACGGAGTGTTCCTGCAGGTTGTGACCTTCACCACCGATGTAGGAAGTCACTTCGAAACCGTTAGTCAAACGCACACGGCATACTTTACGCAGTGCGGAGTTTGGTTTTTTAGGAGTGGTGGTATATACACGAGTACATACACCACGTTTCTGCGGGCAGGCTTCCAGCGCAGGCACGTTGCTCTTTGCAACTTTGCGCGCGCGTGGTTTGCGTACCAGCTGGTTAACTGTTGCCATTAAATAGCTCCTGGTTTTAGCTTTTGCTTCGTAAACACGTAATAAAACGACCTCATACAATATGAGGACGCGAAATTTTAGGGCTACGTCGAAAAGGTGTCAAGAAATATACAGCGATCTCAAATCACCAGTTCATTTGACTGGCGTGCGTCACAGTAAGATTGACGAAATCAGTATAGCCAACCACGTCAATTTTGGCTGAAATTTGACCAGAAAGACCCCGCGCATCCAGATCGTCCTTCAGCGCAGAGACTGTTATGGGGGCATTCGTGAGAATTTCAACGAAACGACTGCCTTCCAGTGCGGCAAGCACGCCATCCTGGATCAGCAGCAGATCATCACCTTCGCGCAGCATACTCAGTAACGCGTCGATATCACATTGCCACGGTGAATGGCTCAGAGTATGGAGCATGTCAGCCTCAGAAAGTCAGAACGGTGTCGTAGTGGGAAAGGTGTTCGCGCAATGCAGCAGAAGAAAGGACTGTCACATCCAGCACGAAAGGCGTTGCCTCGTTTAAACCGCGCGCGGCCAGGGAGTCGGCACAGACATAGAAGGTTTCGATATCGTAAAGCGGTAATACTTTGAACGTCGCGATGTAATCACGTGCCAGAATAGCCTGAGGCTGTTGCCCCGCCAGAAGCTGAAATACGCCGTCGCCCAAAAAGAAGACACCGATATCTTCGGTCAATGCTGAGGTCGCGAGCAGCGCATCCAGCCCTTCTCTGCCGGACGTATTGCCGTGCGGTGCGGAGGAAAAAACAAATGCTACGCGCTTCATCAGAATTGCACCACTCTGTCGCAGGTTAATGCCGCCTGTGCCAGTGCACCCAGGCCACTCAACGAAAAGCCGGGCTGCAGGTTAGAACCCGATAAACCAAGACGTGCGGCTTCGGTTGCATCGGTCACGCCGCGGCGCAGTGCCGCCGCCACGCAGATGTGCAGTTCTACGCCCTGCTTTTCGTTTAATGCCTGCCAGGCGCGCACCAGATCGAACTCATCGCTCGCCGGTGACGTAAACTGATTCGCGTTATACACCCCTTCCCGATAGAAGAAGACGCTCGCCAGCTCATGTCCGGCCGCCAGTAGCGCATGCGCAAACTGCAGCGCGCTGCTGGCCTGCTGAGTGCCGTACGCCGGGCCTGTCACCATTAACGCAAAACGCATTACTTGTCTTGTCCCTGGAAATCGCCGCTTTTGAACTGGCGAATATAGAGGTAGACCGTGTGCTTGGAGATGTTCAGACGATCGGCCACCTGGTTGATAGCGTCTTTAATATCAAAAATCCCTTTTTCATAAAGATTGAGCACGATCTGACGATTCTTGGCGTTGTTCGAGACGTTGCGATCGGCATTCACCTCTTCAATCGTAAACTCAAGCGTCTGCGTCACCAGATCTTCAACAGAGGAGGCAAAGTTAACAGAGGAGCCAACGTCCGGCGTTTCTGGTGGAATAAAGGTGCTCATGATTTGCGAGAATGGCACATCAAGGTTCATGTTAATGCACAGTAGCCCAATAACACGATGCTCGCGGTTTCGAATCGCGATGGTTTCTGATTTCATCAGCACGCCGCTTTTGGCGCGGGTGAAATAGCATTTGGAGACGCTGCTGTCCGCGCCGGTCATGTCATGCAGCATACGCAATGCAAGGTCGGTAATTGGCGAACCAATTTTACGGCCAGTATGCTCACCATTCGCAATGCGGATGGCGGAGCACTTCAGATCTTGCAGGGAGTGCAATACGATTTCGCAGTGGGAGCCAATGAGCATCGCTAACCCGTCCACTACCGCTTCGTAGGATTTCAGAATATCGAAGTCGGTCTGATCGAAAGGACGTTGATCCAGCAAATCAAGTTCACTGGTTTCGTTGGTTAAAAGCGACCTGGACATGAAAAAAACACTCCTTTTCAGGAGCCTGTCGTTAGGTTTTCAGGGCAGGCTCATTATCTACACGGACAACTAAATTAATACAGCGTGCGTAGGGCTTTCCAGTGTTAATTATATCTGCCCCACAATAAAAAAACCGCCGCCTGAAAGGCGGCGGTTTTTTTCAACATTACTTCTTAGTAGCAGCGGCTTTATCGTCAGCCGGTGCGTCTGCTTTCGCATCCGCTTTCGGTGCCGGTTTGATATCCAGCAGCTCTACGTCAAAGACCAGCGTAGAGTTGGCAGGGATACCCGGAACGCCGGTTTTGCCATAGGCCAGATCCGGTGGGATAACCATCTTGATCTTGCCGCCTTTCTTGATGTTTTTCAGGCCTTCAGTCCAGCCAGGGATCACACCATCCAGACGGAAGGAGAGCGGCTCACCGCGGGTGTAAGAGTTATCGAACTCTTTACCGTCGATCAGCGTACCTTTGTAGTTCACAACAACGGTGTCGCTGTCTTTAGGCGCATCGCCGGTGCCTTCTTTCTCAACTTTGTACACCAGGCCGGTAGAAGAGGTTTTCACACCCTTCTCTTTGGCAAAAGTATCGCGGTAGGCTTTGCCTTTCGCTTCGTTGTCTTTAGCGTCCGCGTCCATCTTGGTCTGCGCGGCACCCTTCACGCGCGCTTCGAACGCCTGCAGAGTCTGTTCAATTTCCTGGTCAGACAGCTTGCTCTTATCTGCAAATGCGTCCTGAACGCCCGCGATCAGCTGAGCTTTATCCAGTTTGATGCCCAGTTTCTCTTGTTCTTTCAGAGAGTTTTCCATGTAGCGACCCAGAGATGCGCCCAGTGCATAGGCGGATTTCTGGTCGTCATTTTTGAACGCCGCTTTGCTGTCTGCAGTGGCAGCAGGCTTCGCAGCAGTATCAGCAGCGAATGACAGCGGCGCGTTCAGCGCAACAGCCATCGTCGTCGCCAGCAGCGTTACTTTAAACAGTGATTTCATCCATATCTCCAGGGCCTGGGGACTCTCACCCCAGCGTTAAACGTAAATGAGTTACGTACTATAAAACGTTGCGGAAGAAATCTACAGACAGACACTTCCAATTCTCGCCACTTTTCAGACTATTTTTGTTTAAATAAGTTTCCTGCCAAAGGGATGCAGACTGTACTTAAGGATAAACTCAGTTAAACTGCGCCGCCGCAGGGCCATTATGGCGAATCTGAAACAAACGAGGTGAATGATGAAGGACACAGCAATAGAAGCGAGAATGGCTGAGCTGGAAAGCCGCCTGGCTTTTCAGGACATCACCATCGAAGAGCTAAACCAGACCGTGACCGCACATGAGCTCGAAATGGCAAAACTGCGGGATCATATGCGCCTGCTGACGGAAAAGCTGAAGGCTACGCAGCCGTCAAACATTGCCTCTCAGTCAGAAGAGACGCCACCTCCTCATTATTGAGGCGTAAAAAAAGCGGGATTATCCCGCTTTTTTTGTGCTCGGTGGCGCGAAGCATACCGGGCCTACATACCAAATACCCTATGGATTTCGAGTCGCAGGAAGGCGGCAAGCTTGAAAATCCCCGGGAGCATAGATAACTATGTGACAGGGGTTTGAAAGCGCAGCCAACGCACCTGCGGCTTGAAAGACGACGGGTATTAGTGGCAGCCGCAGCCGCCGTTACCGCAACCACCTTTACCGTGGTCGTGACCATGGTCGTGATCGTGGCCGTGACCACCGCAGCAGCCGTCGTGGCCGTGATCGTGGTCATGGTCGTGACCATGTGCACCGTGAACGTGGCCATGAGCCAGCTCTTCTTCGGTCGCTTCACGGATAGCAACAACTTCTACGTTGAACTTCAGGTTCTGGCCAGCCAGCATGTGGTTACCGTCAACCACGACGTGGTCATCTTCCACTTCGGTGATTTCAACAGGAACCGGACCCTGGTCAGTTTCAGCCAGGAAGCGCATGCCAACCTGCAGTTCGTCAACGCCCATGAACACGTCTTTAGGAACGCGCTGAACCAGATTGTCGTCATACTGACCGTAAGCGTCGTTCGCGCCTACAGCAACGTCAAATTTGTCGCCAACTTCATGACCTTCCAGCGCGTTTTCCAGGCCAGAAATCAGGGAACCGTGACCATGCAGGTAGTCAAGCGGCGCACTCACCGGAGACTCATCAACCAACACACCGTCTTCTGTACGTACCTGATAGGCCAGGCTGACCACCAGGTCTTTTGCTACTTTCATGATATCTCCTGAGCGTGGGAAAATTGCTGGCGCAGATTGTAGCGGAAATCTGCACCCGTGTACCCTTTAGCTTAAAAAAACTCAGGGCATATCGCTAGTCCGGATGAAAAATCCCGATAACTTGCTCTTCTTTGCGAACGTGATCGCGGGCCTCTTTATCGGCCTCACGCATCTGGTGACCGCACTTAACACACTCAACAACATCAATATTATTTTCCCGCCACATCGCCAGGGTATCTTGCGCCTGGCAGGTCGGGCATTTTGCACCCGCGATAAAGCGTTTACGTACAGCCATCTTTCGTTACCCTTTATTCAAATTCATCCCAGCCATCGAGCTGGCGTCGTTCCTGTTGCATCTCTCGCTGGAAGATCTCCTCCAGCTCGCGACGTGCTTCCCGCACGCGGGAGATCTGCGCCGTATCGGTATGGACCGGCATCAGCTCGCGCAACATCCGCATATCCAGCCGGCGGAAGTGCATTTGGGCGCGCTGCGCCTGATGTGGATGCATGCCGAGCGAGATCAGCGCCTTACGGCCCAGCTCCAGCGCACTGGAGAACGTCTCACGGGAGAAGTGTTTCACACCCGCCTGCAACAATTCGTGAGCTTCAACACGTCCCCGCGCACGCGCCAGAATATGCAGATGCGGGAAATGCTGCTGGCACAGCTCCACCAGCTTCATCGTGTCTTCCGGATCGTTACAGGTAATCACGATGGACTCTGCCGCTTCCGCCCCCGCCGAGCGCAGCAGCTCGAGCTGGGTCGCGTCGCCGTAGTAAACCTTGTAGCCATATTTACGCATCAGGTTGACCGCGCTGATATCCCGCTCCAGTACCGTAATGCGCATTTTGTTCGCCATCAGCAAACGCCCGATAACCTGTCCGAAACGGCCAAAGCCCACCACAATCACCTGCGGCTTGTCGTCTTCCACCCACGGCGCTTCGTCTTCATCGTCCGTCGGGTTCAGGCGACGCGACAGCAGTTTATCCACCAGCTTCATCAGCAGCGGCGTGGTCATCATAGACAGCGTGACCGTCACCAGCAAAAGCGCCATCTGATCGTCTTTAAACAGCTTCTGGGAGGATGCGGTGGAGAACAGCACAAACGCGAACTCGCCTCCCTGGCTTAACACGCTGGCAAACTGCATGCGTTCCGAACTGCGCAGCCCGTAGATACGTGACATGACGTACAGCACCAGCATCTTCACCGCCACCAGTATGGCGACGCTCACGACAACCCACAGCAGATGGGTATAGAGCACACCGAGGTTGAGCGCCATCCCCACGGAAATAAAGAACAGGCCTAACAGCAGCCCTTTGAAGGGATCGATGGCAATTTCCAACTCGTGCCGGTATTCACTTTCCGCCAGCAGCACCCCGGCGATAAAGGTCCCGAGCGCCATCGACAGCCCCAGCGCGTCCATAAACAACGCCGATCCCAGCACCAGCAGCAGCGTCGCGGCGGTAAATACCTCGCGAACGCCCGACGCGGCAATAAAGCGGAACACGGGACGTAACAGGAAACGACCGCCAATCAGCATGCCCGCGAAGGCCAGCACCTTCATGGCGATTTTAGCCCAGTCGAAGTGATCGTCCCCGGACCCCGCCAGCAGCGGCACAAGCGCCAGCGCCGGGATCACCGCCAAATCCTGGAACAGCAGCACCGAAAAGCCCAGCTGACCGGCTTCGTTGCGATTCATCCCTTTGTCGCGCATCAGCTGCAGCGCCATCGCTGTCGACGACATCGCAAGGCCTATCCCGCCAATCACCGCCGCCTGCCATGAAAAGTTGGTCAGCATTAACAGGCCACCCAGGATCGCGGCGCTGAACAACACCTGCGCGGCGCCCACGCCAAAGATAGAGCGTCGGAGCTGCCACAATTTCGAAGGATTCAGTTCCAGCCCGATGATGAACATCAGGAACACCACGCCCAGTTCGGAGAAATGGAGAATCTCATCTACATCGCTGATGAATCCCAGTCCCCAGGGGCCAATCGCGATCCCCGCCAGCAGATACCCCAGCACCGCGCCGATACCAATCCGTGCAGCAAGCGGCACCGCGACGACGGCCGCAAATAAAAACAGCACCCCGGCGAGGAGCAAATTCGATCCTTCCATTAACGACCTCCTGCCGGAATGGGTGACGCCAGCCATTCACCATAGGCTCTGGCGTGGCTTGCCAGCTCTTTCGGATCCTGGCGTCGGGCCCAGTAGACAATAATCGGGCTCATCCAGTGCATACGGCACATCGCCGCCGTCAGCTCGAAAGGCCGCAGAATATCGCTCATCGGATAGCGGTTCAGCCCGTCGTGGCGATAAGCACTTTCCGGCTCTCCGGTGGTGATCACACTACGCCAGTACTTTCCCGCCAGCTGGTTGCCCCCCACCCCGCTGGAGAAGCCCCGGCTCAGCACGCGGTCCAGCCACTCTTTGAGCAGCGCCGGACAGCTGTAGGTATAAAGCGGATGCTGGAACACAATCACGTCATGCTGACGCAGCAGTTCCTGCTCGTAAGGGATATCAATAAAGAAATCAGGATAGTGCGCGTAGAGATCGTGCACCGTCACGTTGCTGAGCTGTGTGGCCGGTTTAAGCAGCACCCGGTTTGCCACCGAGTCCTGAGATTCCGGATGGGCATACAGCAGCAGCACTTTTGCTGTCTGAGACATCATTCCCCTCCCGGTGTTGTTTCTGTTTTTGTGTATCGTCGTTGTTTTGGGCTACCATGGCGGCCCGGTGCGGAAAATGGCCCACACCTTACATTATCATAATGACAAATTAACATAGTCGGAACATACGGCGCTTCTATGATTGTTTTCTCCTCGTTACAAATTCGTCGCGGCGTGCGCGTCCTGCTGGATAACGCCACTGCCACCATCAACCCGGGCCAAAAAGTGGGCCTGGTCGGCAAAAACGGCTGTGGTAAATCCACCCTGCTGGCACTGCTGAAAAACGAGATTAGCGCGGATGGCGGTAACTTTACCTTCCCGGGGAACTGGCAGCTCGCCTGGGTAAACCAGGAGACGCCGGCGCTGAGCGAACCGGCACTCGACTATGTTATCGACGGCGACCGGGAATACCGTAAGCTCGAGGCGGAACTTAACGCCGCTAACGAGCGCAACGACGGCCACGCCATTGCCACCGTTCACGGCAAGCTGGACGCCATCGACGCGTGGACCATTCGCTCCCGCGCCTCCAGCCTGCTGCACGGCCTGGGCTTCAGCAATGAACAGCTGGAACGCCCGGTCAGCGACTTCTCCGGCGGCTGGCGCATGCGCCTCAACCTGGCGCAGGCGCTGATCTGCCGCTCTGACCTGCTGCTGCTCGATGAACCGACTAACCACCTCGATCTCGATGCGGTTATTTGGCTGGAGAAGTGGCTCAAGAGCTATCAGGGCACTCTGATTCTGATCTCCCACGACCGCGACTTCCTTGACCCGGTAGTGGATAAAATCATTCATATCGAACAGCAAACGATGTTCGAGTACACCGGCAACTACAGCTCCTTCGAGCGCCAGCGCGCGACGCGCCTTGCCCAGCAGCAGTCCATGTACGAAAGTCAGCAGCAGCGCGTGGCGCACCTGCAGAGCTTCGTGGATCGCTTTAAGGCCAAAGCCTCAAAAGCCAAGCAGGCCCAGAGCCGCATTAAGATGCTGGAACGCATGGAGATGATCGCCCCGGCGCACGTGGATAACCCGTTCCACTTCAGCTTCCGCGAGCCGGAAAGTCTGCCGAACCCGCTGCTGAAGATGGAGAAGGTCAGCGCCGGCTATGCCGACCGCATTATTCTCGACTCCATCAAGCTCAACCTGGTGCCGGGTTCGCGCATTGGCCTGCTGGGGCGTAACGGCGCCGGTAAATCGACGCTGATCAAACTGCTGGCGGGCGAGCTTAACCCGGTCAGCGGTGAAATTGGTCTGGCGAAGGGCATCAAGCTGGGTTACTTCGCCCAGCATCAGCTGGAATTTTTACGCGCGGATGAATCGCCGATTCAGCACCTCGCGCGTCTGGCGCCGCAGGAGATGGAGCAGAAGCTGCGCGACTATCTCGGCGGCTTCGGCTTCCAGGGCGATAAGGTGACTGAAAACACCGAGCGCTTCTCTGGCGGCGAAAAGGCCCGTTTGGTGCTGGCGCTGATCGTCTGGCAGCGCCCGAACCTGCTGCTGCTCGATGAACCGACCAACCACCTGGATCTCGACATGCGTCAGGCGCTGACCGAAGCGCTGATTGAGTTCGAAGGCGCGCTGGTGGTGGTTTCGCACGACCGTCACCTGATCCGCTCCACCACGGACGATCTGTATTTAGTGCACGGCGGCAAAGTTGAACCGTTCGACGGCGATCTGGAAGACTACCAGCAGTGGCTGACGGACGTGCAGAAGCAGGAAAACCAGCCGGAAGAGTCAGCGAAAGACAACGCCAACAGCGCGCAGGCGCGTAAAGACCAGAAGCGTCGTGAAGCGGAGCTTCGCACCCAGACGCAGCCGCTGCGTAAAGAGATTACCCGTCTGGAAAAAGAGATGGAAAAACTCAACGCCACGCTGGCTGTCGTTGAAGAGAAGCTTGGCGATAGCGGCCTGTATGACCAGAGCCGCAAGGCTGAGCTGACCGACTGCCTGCAAACCCAGGCGAAGACCAAATCCAGTCTCGAAGAGTGCGAGATGGCGTGGCTCGACGCGCAGGAACAGCTGGAAGCGATGCTGCAGGCTGACTGACCTGTTTACCCCGTTTGAAGAACAGAATCCGTACCGGGTTCGGAAAACCAGCTTAAACGGGGTACAATTCGGAAAGTATCGTAAATTTCCGACAAGAATCAGCACCGCGCTTATGACCCAAATCATTCCATCAGACTTCGAGATTGCAGCCGAAGACAGCACTGAGTTCGTGCCCATGCGCGGCGTCGCCAATCGCCATTTGCAGACCATGCTGCCGCGACTGATCCGCCGCAAGGTTCAGTTCACCCCGCACTGGCAGCGGCTTGACCTGCCGGACGGTGATTTTCTGGATCTCGCCTGGAGCGAAGCGCCTGAACAGGCTCGCCATAAGCCGCGTCTGGTGGTTTTCCACGGTCTGGAAGGCAGCCTGCACAGCCCGTATGCGCATGGGTTAATTGAGGCGGCAAAAGCGCGCGGCTGGCTCGGCGTGGTGATGCATTTTCGCGGCTGCAGCGGCGAACCGAATCGTCAGAAACGCATTTATCACTCGGGTGAAACCGAAGACGGGACGTGGTTTTTACACTGGCTGCGGGAAAATTATGGCACCGTGCCAACGGCCGCCGTGGGCTACTCGTTGGGCGGCAATATGCTGGCCTGTCTGCTGGCCAAAGAGGGCGAAAGCGTCCCGCTGGATGCCGCCGTCATTGTCTCCGCGCCGTTTATGCTCGAGCAGTGCAGCTACCACATGGATAAGGGCTTTTCCCGCGTCTACCAGCGCTACCTGCTCAACCTTCTGAAGGCCAACGCGGCGCGTAAGCTGAAGGCCTACCCGGATACCCTGCCGGTAAGCCTGCGCCAGCTGAAAAAGGTGCGTCGTATCCGTGAGTTCGACGACCTGATCACCGCGAAAATCCACGGCTTCGCCGATGCGATTGACTATTATCGTCAGTGCAGCGCCATGCCGTTGCTCAGCAAGATCACGCAGCCAACGCTGATTATTCATGCCAAAGATGACCCGTTTATGGATCATCACTCGATTCCCGCTCAGGAATTCCTGCCCGACAACGTTCACTATCAGTTGACCGAGCATGGCGGCCACGTCGGGTTTATCGGCGGCACGCTGCGCCGCCCGAAAATGTGGCTTGAGGCGCGTATTCCTGACTGGCTAACCCCTTATCTGGACGGTGCAAAATGATTATTCCCTGGCAGGATCTGGCTCCCGAAACGCTCGATAATCTGATTGAAAGCTTTGTATTACGCGAAGGCACCGATTATGGTGAACAGGAACGCTCGCTTGAGCAAAAGGTCAACGATGTTAAGCGCCAGCTGAAAAGCGGCGACGTGGTGCTGGTGTGGTCAGAACTGCATGAGACGGTCAATATCATGCCCCGCAACGCGTTTCACGGCTGATCTTCCACCCTTTTCAGTCAGGGAGTTGCTATGTCTGCCAGACATCCGGTTATTGCCGTTACGGGGTCGAGTGGTGCGGGAACCACCACCACCAGCCTCGCATTTCGCAAGATTTTCGCCCAGCTGAATCTCCGTGCGGCGGAGGTCGAAGGCGACAGCTTTCACCGCTACACGCGTCCGGAGATGGACATGGCCATTCGTAAGGCGCGCGATTCGGGTAAACACATCAGCTACTTCGGCCCGGAAGCCAATGACTTCGGCCTGCTGGAACAAACCTTTATAGAGTACGGTAAGAGCGGCAAAGGGCAGTCCCGTAAGTATCTGCACACCTATGATGAAGCCGTACCCTGGAATCAGGTGCCGGGAACCTTTACCCCATGGCAGCCGCTGCCGGAACCCACCGACGTCCTGTTTTACGAAGGATTGCACGGTGGCGTGGTCACCCCTCAACACGACGTGGCGCGCCACGTGGATCTGCTGGTCGGCGTGGTCCCTATCGTTAACCTGGAGTGGATCCAGAAGCTGACGCGCGACATGAGCGAGCGCGGCCATTCGCGAGAGGCGGTGATGGACTCCGTGGTGCGCTCCATGGAGGATTACATTAACTTCCTGACGCCGCAGTTCTCCCGCACCCATATCAACTTTCAGCGCGTGCCGACGGTGGACACCTCCAACCCGTTCGCGGCCAAAAGCATCCCGTCGCTGGATGAGAGCTTTGTGGTGATCCATTTCCGCAATCTCGAAGGCATTGATTACCCGTGGCTGCTGGCAATGCTGCAGGGCTCGTTTATTTCGCACATGAATACGTTAGTCGTGCCGGGCGGAAAAATGGGGCTGGCGATGGAGCTCATCATGACGCCGCTGGTGGAGCGACTGATGGAAGGGAAGCAGATCGCGTGAGCATGTTCCCTCTCCCTGTGGGAGAGGGTTAGGGTGAGGGCATCAACACGCACGATGCCCCAACAATCACGCCTCGATCACTTCATACGAATGCGTGATTTTTACCGCTTTCTCCAGCATTAACGCCACTGAGCAGTACTTCTCCGCAGACAGGTCCACCGCACGTGAGACCGCCGCGTCTTTCAGCTCTTTACCGGTGACCACAAAGTGCAGGTTAATATGGGTGAACAGGCGTGGCGCCTCTTCGCGACGTTCTGACGTGAGTTTAACCTCACAATCCGTCACGTCATGACGCCCTTTTTGTAGAATAGACACCACGTCAATGGCGCTGCAACCCCCTGCCGCCATCAGCACCATTTCCATTGGGCTGGGTGCTTTATCGCCGGAGTTACCGTCCATCAAAATCTGGTGCCCTGACGCGGACTCGCCCAGGAACGTTAAACCTTCAACCCATTTCACGCGCGCTTGCATATTCTTAAACTCCAACGTTGCATTTTTGGTGACAGATTACGCGTGCGTTACATTTCTCGCAATGGAAGGCGACCTGCATCATGCTGAAGCGAGACACCAGGAGACACGCGGCGAAAGCTATGCTAAAACACTCTGGATGCTACAGTAATACATTGACGTTACACATGTATGCAGAGGACATCAAACTTTACTGGCTGCGAAACGTTACGGTAGCCGACTTCCCAGGGTATGGGTAAGAATTCGATTGCAACCCCAGAGTCCGGATGCATCTGATGACTCTGGTGACAGCTTATAACAGAGGATAACAGCGCATGGTGCTTGGCAAACCGCAAACAGACCCGACTCTCGAATGGTTCTTGTCTCATTGCCACATTCATAAGTACCCATCAAAGAGCACGCTGATTCACCAGGGTGAAAAAGCGGAAACGTTGTATTACATCGTTAAAGGCTCGGTGGCAGTGCTGATCAAAGATGAAGAAGGGAAAGAGATGATCCTTTCTTATCTGAACCAGGGCGATTTCATCGGTGAACTGGGCCTGTTTGAAGAGGGCCAGGAACGTAGCGCCTGGGTTCGTGCAAAGACAGCATGTGAAGTGGCTGAAATTTCTTACAAGAAGTTCCGTCAGCTGATTCAGGTTAACCCTGACATCCTGATGCGTCTTTCTTCCCAGATGGCGCGCCGTCTGCAGGTCACGTCAGAGAAAGTGGGTAACCTCGCCTTCCTGGACGTTACCGGCCGTATCGCACAAACCCTGCTGAACCTGGCGAAACAGCCAGACGCCATGACCCACCCGGACGGCATGCAAATTAAAATTACCCGTCAGGAAATTGGTCAGATCGTCGGTTGCTCCCGTGAAACAGTGGGCCGCATCCTGAAAATGCTGGAAGATCAAAACCTGATCTCCGCCCACGGTAAAACCATCGTGGTCTACGGAACGCGTTAATTCCGCTTAAACGGCGTGCCATCGCAAGGTGTCACGCCGTTTTTGTCTCTATTCCCCATGTGGCGCAGGCTGATCTATCACCCGGAAGTTAACTACGCACTGCGACAAACGCTGGTGTTGTGTCTTCCTGTGGCCATAGGCCTGATCCTCGGACATCTTCAGCAAGGCCTGCTGTTTTCTCTCGTGCCCGCCTGCTGCAACATCGCCGGTCTGGACACGCCGCATAAGCGCTTTTTCAAACGCCTGATCGTTGGTGGCTGCCTGTTTGCCGGCTGTAGCCTCGCCGTACAGCTGTTACTGGCTCGTGATATCCCGCTGCCGCTGATCCTGACCGTGCTGGCGATGACCCTCGGCGTCACGGCGGAAATCAGTTCGCTGCACGCCCGCCTGCTTCCCGCCTCGCTGATTGCGGCCATTTTCACGCTGAGCCTCGCCGGGAACATGCCGGTGTGGGAGCCGCTGCTGATCTACGCCCTGGGGACATTATGGTACGGGCTGTTTAACTGGTTTTGGTTCTGGCTGTGGCGGGAGCAGCCTCTGCGTGAATCCCTGAGCCTGCTCTATGTGCAGCTTGCGGATTACTGCGAGGCCAAATATACCCTGCTCACCCAGCATACCGACCCGGAAAAATCCTTACCGCCGCTGCTGACGCGCCAGCAGAAGGTGGTGGATCTCATAAGCCAGTGCTATCAGCAGCTGCATATGCTCGCCGCCAACAAGAACCACGAATACAAACGGCTGCTGCGCACCTTCCAGGTCGGGCTGGATCTGCAGGAGCACATCTCCGTAAGCCTTCACCACCCGCAGGAGGTGCAAAAGCTGGTCGAGCGCAGCCACGCCGAAGCGGTGATCCGCTGGAACGCACAAACTGTGTCCGCACGTCTGCGAGTGCTGGCCGATGATATTCTCTACCACCGCTACCCGACGCGCTTTAACATGGACAAGCAGCTGGGCGCGCTGGAGAAAATCGCCCGTCAGCATCCCGATAACCCGGTCGGCCAGTTTGCCGCCTGGCACTTCAGCCGCATTGCCCGCGTGTTGCGCACGCAGCGCCCGCTTTATTCCCGCGACCTGATGGCGGATAAGCAGAAACGGCTGCCGTTATTGCCCGCGCTCAAAAGCTATCTTTCTCTTAAATCGTCCGCCCTGCGCAACGCCGCAAGGATCAGCGTGATGCTCAGTACCGCCAGCCTGATGGGCATGGCGCTGCACCTGCCGAAACCGTACTGGATCTTAATGACCGTGCTGTTTGTCACCCAGAACGGCTACGGCGCCACGCGGGTGCGTATTCTGCATCGGGCTGGCGGAACGATGGCCGGGCTGATCATTGCGGGCGTAACGCTGCACTTCCACGTGCCGGAAGGCTATACCCTGGCAGGGATGCTGGCGATTACGCTGGTGAGTTATCTGATTATCCGCAAAAACTACGGCTGGGCGATGGTGGGCTTTACGGTGACGGCGGTATATACCCTGCAGCTGCTCACGCTCAATGGCGAACAGTTTATTGTCGCCAGGCTGATTGATACCCTGATCGGCTGCCTGATTGCCTTCGGCGGCATGGTCTGGCTGTGGCCGCAGTGGCAGAGCGGGCTGCTGAGGCAGAACGCCCACGACGCGCTGGAAGCGGATCAGGAGGCCATCAGGCTAATCCTCAGCGACAATCCTCAACCGACGCCGCTGGCCTGGCAGCGGATGAAGGTCAACCAGGCGCACAACGCCCTGTTTAACTCGCTCAACCAGGCGATGCAGGAGCCGGGCTTTAACTCGCACTATCTGGCAGATATGAAGCTCTGGGTGACGCACAGCCAGTTTATCGTCGAGCACATTAACGCTATGACCACGCTGGCGCGCGAGCACACGATGCTGACGCCGGATCTGGCGCAGCGCTATTTGCAGTCGTGTGAAATTGCGTTGCAGAGGTGTCAGCAGCGTCTGGAGTATGACGCGCCGGGCGAGTCGGGCGACTCAAATATTCTGGAAGCGCCGGAGACGTTAACCCACGGGCCAATGAGCACCCTGGAGCAGCATTTGCAGCGCGTTCTGGGGCATCTGAACACCATGCACACCATTTCGTCGGTGGCATGGCGTCAGCGTCCGCATCACGGCATTTGGTTAACGCGCCGGTTAAAGCGAACCGAGTATTAGCCTTTAACGATCTTCGCGACCGCCGAGGCAAAGCGGGTTAACCCCTCTTCGATGTCTTTATCTTCTACCACCAGCGACGGCGCAAAGCGCATCACGTCCGGCCCGGCATTGAGTACCATCACCCCTTCGTGCGCGGCGGCGTGCAGGAAGTCGCGCGCGCGACCTTTGTACTGCGGCTTCAGCTCGGCGCCAATCAACAGCCCCATCCCACGGATTTCGCTGAACACGTCGTACTGTTCATCAATCTTTTGCAGGTGTTTTACGAACAGCTCGCGCTTCGCGCTCACGGCGTTCAACACCTCCGGCGTGTTGATAATGTCGAATGCGGCGCCCGCCACGGCGGTCGCCAGCGGGTTACCGCCGTAGGTAGAGCCGTGAGAGCCGACGTGGAACGCGGAGGCGATCTCCTGCGTCGTCAGTACCGCACTCACCGGGAAACCACCGCCGAGCGCTTTGGCGCTGGTCAGGATGTCCGGCGTAACACCGTAGTGCATATAAGCGAACAGATCGCCGGTACGCCCCATCCCGCACTGCACTTCATCAAAGACCAGCAGCGCCTGATGCTCGTCGCACAGCGCGCGCAGCCCTTTCAGGAATTCCGGAGTTGCCGCCGTCACGCCGCCTTCACCCTGGATAGGCTCGACCACCACCGCGCAGGTGTGGTCGTCCATGACCGCTTTCACCGCGTGTAGATCGTTAAACGGTACGTGGACGATGTCGGCCGGTTTAGGGCCAAACCCGTCGGAATACTTCGGCTGGCCGCCAACGGAGACGGTAAAGAAGGAGCGTCCGTGGAAGGCATTATGGAAGGCGATGATTTTGGTTTTGTACGGGCTGTAGCGCGTTGTCGCGTAGTAGCGCGCCAGCTTAAAGGCCGTTTCGTTGGCTTCGGTGCCGGAGTTCATAAACAGCACGCGCTCGGCAAAGGTCGCATCAATGATTTTGCGGCCCAGGCGCAGCGCCGGTTCGTTGGTGAACACGTTGCTGGTGTGCCACAGGGTTTCGCCCTGGGTTTTCAGCGCCTCAACCAGCGCGGGATGGCAATGGCCCAGCGCCGTGACCGCAATACCGCCCGCGAAATCCACATACTCTTTCCCCTGCTGATCCCAGACGCGGCTGCCCTTTCCCTTCACCGGGATAAACTCAGCCGGTGCATAAATCGGCAGGATCACTTCATCGAATGTCGCGCGGGTTATTGCTGGTTGTTCAGTTGCCATGTCATGACCATCCATTTTTATGTCACAGTTATTGTGAAAATATAATCACAAAATATGCATAAAAAATCACAGCAAGGCAACAGATATTCAGCGATTGAGGAAATTTGCCAGCAGCGCGTGCCCCTGCTCGCTGAGGATGCTTTCCGGGTGGAACTGCACGCCTTCGAGGTCCCATTCGCGGTGACAAATCCCCATGATCTCCTGCGTATCGCTCCAGGCGGTCACCTCAAAGCAGTCGGGCAGGGTCGACGGGTCAATCACCAGGGAATGGTAGCGCGTCACGGTTAACGGGTTATTGAGCCCCGTGAATACCCCGGTGCCGGCGTGGGTGACCGGAGAGGTTTTACCATGCATCACTTTGGCGGCGCGCACGATGGTGGCACCAAACACCTGGGCAATCGCCTGATGGCCCAGACAGACGCCCAGGATCGGCAGCTTGCCGGCATAGTGCTGAATAACATCCAAAGAAATACCCGATTCCGACGGCGTACACGGCCCAGGAGAAATCACGATTTTCTGCGGAGCCAGCATCCCGATATCGGCCAGTCCGATCTCGTCGTTACGGCGGACAACCACCTCTGCGCCCAATTCACAAAAATACTGGTAAAGGTTCCAGGTGAAGGAATCGTAGTTATCAATCAGCAGAATCATGGCGGCTCCCGAAAAAAATGCCGCCCTATTCTACTCAGATTCCCGCGCTTCGCTCACTACTTTGGCAAAGATAGCGTTTAGCGCGGTTAAATCTCCCGTTGCGCCGCTTCGGTTAGCCGCCACCCACTGGTCGGGATCGATATCGCGCCAGTCCAGCGAGTAGCCCGCGTGGAGCGCCAGCTGCTCGAAGAAAACGCGTTGGGCAATACCGTTGCCGCGCATAAACGGATGCAGCATGTTGATTTCGCAGTAATAGTGGCTAACTCTGTTAACAAACGCCGCTTTATCAAGACCCACAAGATACTTTTCGCCTTCCAGCGCCGCCATCAGCTCGTTGCCCATCTTCTCAATGTATTCGAAATGGCAGAACGGAATGTCACCCTTAAAAATATCGTCAGTGCGGAACTCACCAGCCCGCTTCATCTCGCTGCGGTACAAATGACGATGAATAAGGCACAGATGGGGCAACCCGGGCGCGGAAGGCCCAAGCTCCAGCGTCTCAATATGGGGCTCTGAGGGACCATTACCTTTTTCAAGGAGACAACTGGCCTGTAAATTGACGTTACGCTGCTGTTCCCAGAGACGGGATTTTTGCTTGTCGGTGAGCTTTTTCACTTAACGCCTCCCTGAATAGTCCGTTTGCCACAAGTATAAGCAGCAAAACGCGCTTTCGCAGGGAGGGTTACAGAATGCGGGCAGGAGAAGCCCGCGTTCAGAAGAATTACGGCAGAACTTTTGCGGAGAGGATAACCACCGGTTTTGACGGCACATTCTGGTACGGACCGACGTCGTGAGTAGGCACCTGAGAAATCTTGTCGGCCACGTCCATCCCTTTCACAATTTTACCGAAAACGGCATAGCCGAAGTCGCGCTGACCGTGGTCGAGGAAGGCATTATCCGCCACGTTGAGGAAGAACTGGCTGGTCGCGCTGTCTTTGTCCGCGGTACGCGCCATAGAGATCGTGCCGCGCTTGTTCAGCAGGCCGTTATCCGCTTCGTTTTTGATTGGCGGGTTCGGCTGTTTCTGCTGCATCTGCTCGTTGAAGCCGCCGCCCTGAATCATGAAGCCCGGGATCACGCGGTGGAAAGTGGTGTTGTTATAGAAACCGCTGTTCACATAGTCGAGGAAGTTTTTCACAGAAACCGGAGCTTTCTGGCTATTCAGTTCCAGCTCAATATTCCCGGCGGAGGTGGTCAGCAGAACGTGAGGGTCCCCTTTTGCTGCCAGCGCAGCAGGGGAAACGGCAGAAAGAGCAAACACAGCTGCGACAGCCGCCAGTGTTGATTTGAGCATGAGAATTCCTTAACAAAGCGCAGTATAAAAAGCGAATGGCTTGATTCTAAAGAGCAGTATGAACGGAGACCAGCCTTTTACCTAATTTTACGAAATTGAAACAGTTGTAACCGCGCAAACGGTTGGCTTTGGCGCCATTTTGTGTGATCTAGATCACACAAAAACATGCAATGAAGTTCTAATTTCTCTTAAAAGATATGAATAGATCACTTTAATGTCTAAAATCTGCCCGCTCTCAGCGCCCTCCTGGGCGCTTTTCTTTTTCTGAACAGGCCAGACATGACTAACAGCAATCGCATCAAGCTCACATGGATCAGCTTCTTCTCCTACGCCCTGACCGGCGCGTTGGTGATCGTCACCGGGATGGTGATGGGGAATATCGCAGACTACTTCCAGCTGCCCGTTTCCAGCATGAGTAACACCTTCACCTTCCTCAACGCGGGGATCCTGATCTCTATCTTCCTGAATGCCTGGCTGATGGAAATCGTCCCGCTGAAAACCCAGCTGCGTTTTGGCTTTGTGCTGATGGTCGCCGCCGTGGCGGGCCTGATGCTGAGCCACAGCATCGCGTTGTTCTCCGCCGCGATGTTCGTGCTCGGTCTGGTGAGCGGGATCACCATGTCGATCGGTACGTTCCTGATTACCCACATGTATGAAGGCCGCCAGCGCGGCGCGCGCCTGCTGTTTACCGACTCTTTCTTCAGCATGGCCGGAATGATTTTCCCGATGGTCGCGGCGGTTCTGCTGGCGCGCAGCATCGAGTGGTACTGGGTCTATGCCTGCATCGGCCTGGTCTACGTGGCGATCTTTATTCTCACCTTCGGCTGCGAGTTCCCGGTGCTGGGCAAGAAAGCGCAAACCACCGCCGAGCCCGTTGCGAAAGAAAAGTGGGGCATCGGCGTGCTGTTCCTCTCCATCGCCGCGCTGTGCTACATCCTGGGCCAGCTGGGCTTTATCTCCTGGGTACCGGAGTACGCCAAAGGTCTGGGCATGAGCCTGAACGATGCGGGTAAACTGGTGAGCGATTTCTGGATGTCTTACATGTTCGGCATGTGGGCGTTTAGCTTCATCCTGCGCTTCTTCGACCTGCAGCGCATTCTGACCGTGCTGGCGGGGCTGGCGACCGTGCTGATGTACCTGTTCATCAACGGTTCACCGGAGCATATGCC
>NZ_QFXN01000232.1:0-39345 GCF_003144775.1 Enterobacter sp. CGMCC 5087
GCTTCTTCTCCAGCGCCATTTATACCTCGATCATCACCCTGGGCTCCCTGCAGACCAAAGTGGCCTCGCCGAAGCTGGTTAACTTCGTCCTGACCTGCGGCACCATCGGCACCATGCTGACCTTCATGGTCACTGGCCCGATCGTGGCCCACAGCGGCCCGCTGGCGGCGCTGCACACCGCCAACGGTCTGTATGCCGTGGTGTTCATCATGTGCTTCATCCTGGGCTTCGTGACCCGCCACCGCCAGCACAACGCGGCAGCAGCGTCTCACTAACCCCTACGCCCCTTTGCGCTCGGCAGAGGGGCTGTTTCTGGCAAAACTTACCTCTTCTCCTCCGATATCCATCTGGATCCACGTCTGCGCCAGCTGCGTCGTGGCGATCACCCGTCCCTGACGAATCGACCAGCGCACCGGCACCTGACAGCGCACCGCTTCAAACCCGCTCTCGGCAGGCAGAATAATCAGGTTCGCCGGGTTACCTGTCTTAATGCCGTAATCGCTCAGGCCGAAGGTACGGGCGCTGTTATGGGTGATGAGATTCAGGCCGCTGTCGATTTGCGGATAGCCCATCATCTGACAGACGTGCAGCCCCATATGCAGCACCTGCAGCATGTTGCCGGTGCCGAGCGGGTACCACGGGTCGAAGACGTCGTCATGACCGAAGCAGACGTTAATGCCCGCTTCCTGCAGCTCTTTCACCCGGGTGATGCCGCGGCGCTTCGGATAGTCATCAAAGCGCCCCTGCAGGTGGATATTGACCAGCGGATTAGCGACGAAGTTAATTCCCGACATTTTCAGCAGACGGAACAGCCGCGAGGTGTACGCGCCGTTGTAGGAGTGCATGGCGGTGGTGTGGCTGGCCGTCACGCGCGGGCCGATGCCGGCCTCATACGCCAGCGCTGCCACCGTCTCGACAAACCGCGACTGCTCGTCGTCGATTTCATCGCAGTGGATATCCAGCGGACGGTCATACTTCTTCGCCAGTTCAAAAGCGATATGCAGCGACTGTACGCCATACTCGCGGGTGAACTCGAAGTGCGGGATCGCCCCCACCACGTCGGCCCCCAGCTTTAACGCCTCTTCCAGCAGCGCCGCGCCGTTCGGGTAAGAAAGAATACCTTCCTGCGGGAAAGCGACGATTTGCAGCGTCACCCACGGGGCAACCTCCTGCTTCACCTCCAGCATCGCCTTCAGGGCGGTGAGCGTCGGGTCGGAGACATCCACATGAGTACGGACAAACTGGATGCCGTTGGCAATTTGCCATTTCAGCGTTTTCCAGGCGCGCGCTTTAACATCCTCATGGCTGAGCAACGCCTTGCGCTCCGCCCAGCGCTCAATGCCTTCGAACAGCGTGCCGGACTGGTTCCAGTTCGGCTCACCCGCGGTCTGGGTCGTATCAAGATGAATATGCGGCTCAATGAACGGCGGAATAGCAAGCCCGCCGCGCGCGTTCAATACTTCATAACTTTCGGCGTGGGTGTCATCCATCGGGGTGATGTCACCAAATCGCCCGTTCTCAATGGCGAGCTGCCACAGCCCTTCCCGACCCGGTAAACGAACATTCTGAACAAGCCATAACGGTGTTGTAGACATACCCTTCCCCTAAAAAACGCCGCTGATATTCAGGCGTATCGATTTTGGCAAAACCGCCCCTGATTTGTACACAAATTCAACGAGCGCGAAAAACCTGCGATTTCCGCCACTTATAAAAATCCTGACAAATCAGCCATATACCACCTAAGGAGTAGGCGAAGACGTATTTGATTTGCATCAATAAGCGCCCCTGCTGAATCGTTAAGGTAGGCAATAATAGAAAAGAAATCGAGGCAATAATGAGCAAAGTCAGACTCGCTATCATCGGTAACGGCATGGTCGGCCACCGCTTTATTGAGGATCTTCTCGATAAGGCCGATGCTGAGCAGTTCGATATTACCGTGTTCTGTGAAGAACCCCGCAGGGCGTACGACCGTGTGCACCTGTCTTCCTACTTCTCCCATCATACCGCCGAAGAGCTCTCTCTGGTGCGCGAAGGTTTCTACGAGAAGCATGGCGTAAAAGTGCTGGTGGGCGAACGCGCTATCACCATCAACCGTCAGGAAAAAGTGATCCACTCCAGCGCCGGGCGTACGGTTTTTTACGACAAGCTGATCATGGCGACGGGCTCCTATCCGTGGATCCCGCCGATCAAAGGCTCGGAAACTCAGGATTGCTTCGTCTACCGTACCATTGAAGACCTCAACGCCATCGAATCCTGCGCCCGTCGCAGCCGTCGCGGCGCGGTCGTCGGCGGCGGTCTGCTGGGCCTGGAAGCGGCAGGCGCGCTGAAAAACCTCGGCGTTGAAACCCACGTCATCGAATTTGCCCCGATGCTGATGGCCGAACAGCTCGACCACATGGGCGGCGACCAGCTGCGTCGTAAAATCGAAAGCATGGGCGTGAAGGTTCACACCAGCAAGAACACCAAAGAGATCGTTCAGGAAGGGACTGAAGCGCGCAAAACCATGCGCTTTGCCGACGGCAGCGAGCTGGAAGTGGACTTCATCGTCTTCTCCACCGGTATTCGTCCGCGCGACAAGCTGGCGACCCAGTGCGGTCTGGCCGTTGCGCAGCGCGGCGGGATCATGATCAACGACGCCTGCCAGACCTCCGATCCGGATATCTACGCGATTGGCGAATGCGCCAGCTGGAATAACCGCGTCTACGGTCTGGTGGCGCCGGGCTACAAAATGGCGCAGGTCGCCGTGGACCATATCCTCGGCAGCGAAAACGCGTTTACCGGTGCAGACATGAGCGCCAAGCTGAAGCTGCTGGGCGTGGACGTGGGCGGTATTGGCGATGCGCATGGCCGCACGCCCGGCGCTCGCAGCTATGTCTATCTCGACGAAAGCAAAGAAGTCTACAAACGCCTCATTGTCAGCCAGGACAACAAAACCCTGCTCGGTGCGGTGCTGGTGGGCGATACCAGCGACTTCGGCAACCTGCTCCAGCTGGTGCTGAACGCCATCGAACTGCCGGAAAACCCGGACGCGCTGATCCTCCCGGCGCACGCGTCCAGCGGCAAGCCGTCTATCGGCGTGGATAAACTGCCGGACAGCGCGCAGATTTGCTCCTGCTTCGACGTCACCAAAGGCATGCTGATCTCCGCCATCAACAAAGGCTGCCACACCGTGGCGGCACTGAAAGCCGAAACCAAAGCCGGTACCGGCTGCGGCGGCTGTATTCCGCTGGTCACTCAGGTGCTGAACGCCGAGCTGGCGAAACAGGGCATCGAAGTGAACAACAACCTGTGCGAGCACTTCGCGTATTCTCGCCAGGAGTTGTACCACCTGATCCGCGTGGAGGGCATTAAGTCCTTCGACGAACTGCTGGCGAAGCACGGCCAGGGCTACGGCTGCGAAGTCTGTAAACCGACCGTCGGCTCCCTGCTGGCCTCCTGCTGGAACGAGTACGTGCTCAAGCCCGAGCATACGCCGCTGCAGGACACCAACGATAACTTCCTGGCCAACATCCAGAAAGACGGCACCTACTCCGTTATTCCACGTTCCGCTGGGGGCGAAATTACGCCGGAAGGGCTGGTGGCCGTGGGCCGTATTGCCCGTGAATTTAACCTGTACACCAAAATCACCGGCTCCCAGCGTATCGGCCTGTTTGGCGCGCAGAAAGACGATCTGCCGGAAATCTGGCGTCAGCTCATTGAAGCCGGCTTCGAAACCGGCCACGCGTACGCCAAAGCGCTGCGCATGGCGAAAACCTGTGTGGGCAGCACCTGGTGCCGCTACGGCGTCGGCGACAGCGTGGGCTTCGGCGTGGAGCTGGAAAACCGCTACAAAGGCATCCGCACCCCGCACAAAATGAAGTTTGGCGTCTCCGGCTGTACCCGCGAATGTGCGGAAGCGCAGGGTAAAGACGTGGGTATCATCGCCACCGAGAAGGGCTGGAACCTGTACGTCTGCGGCAACGGCGGGATGAAGCCACGCCACGCGGACCTGCTGGCGGCGGATCTCGATCGCGACACGCTGATTCAGTATCTCGACCGCTTCATGATGTTCTATATCCGCACCGCCGATAAGCTGACCCGTACCGCCTCCTGGCTCGATAACCTGGAAGGCGGCATCGATTACCTGAAATCGGTGATCATCGACGACAAGCTGGGCCTGAACGAACATCTGGAAGCCGAGATGGCGCGCCTGCGCGAGGCGGTGATCTGCGAGTGGACGGAAACCGTCAACACCCCGGCGGCGCAGACGCGCTTCAAACACTTCATCAACAGCGCCCAGCGCGACCCGAACGTACAGGTTGTGCCGGAGCGTGAACAGCATCGTCCGGCGACACCGTATGAACGAATTCCGGTCACGCTGGTGGAGGAAAACGCATGAGCCAGTGGATAAACATTTGCGATATTAACGACATCATCCCGGCAACCGGCGTATGCGCGTTGCTGGGAAGCGAGCAGGTTGCGATTTTCCGCCCTCGCCACGATGAACAGGTTTTTGCCATCAGCAATATCGACCCGTTCTTCGAGGCCAGCGTGCTCTCCCGCGGACTGATTGCCGAGCATCAGGGCGAACTGTGGGTCGCCAGCCCGCTGAAAAAGCAGCGTTTCCGCTTAAGCGACGGATACTGCATGGAAGATGAGAGTCATTCAGTGAAGCACTATGATGTCCGCGTGAAGGACGGCAAGGTGCAGCTGAAAGGCTAATCCTCCGCCTTTTCAATACGAAAAGCTTATGACCCCTTATGGGTAACGGCAGGAAAAACCGTATGTTTTGTACGATTCCTGCTGTTATCCTGACGTCAATTCTTACCCCCTCCATGAAAGCTGCGAGGTAACGTCGTGGATCACCTGCCGATTTTCTGTCAATTACGCAACCGCGACTGCCTGCTCGTGGGCGGCGGCGACGTGGCTGAACGCAAAGCCCGCCTGCTGTTAGAGGCTGGCGCCCGGCTCACCGTCAACGCCCTCACCTTCGCCCCACAGTTTGAGGTCTGGGCCCAGGAAGGGATGCTCACGCTGGAACAGGGTGAGTTTAATGAATCTCTGCTCGATACCTGCTGGCTGACGATTGCCGCGACGGATGATGATGAAGTGAACCTGCGCGTCAGCGACGCCTGCGAAGTGCGCCGAATCTTCTGCAACGTGGTGGATGCGCCGAAAGAGGCCAGCTTTATCATGCCGTCGATTATCGACCGCTCGCCGCTGATGATTGCGGTATCGTCCGGCGGACGCTCGCCGGTTCTCGCCCGCCTGCTGCGGGAAAAGCTGGAGGCCGTGCTGCCGCAGCACCTTGGTCAGATTGCCCATTACGCCGGGCAGCTCCGCTCCCGCGTGAAGCAAACCTTCTCGACCGTTGGCGAGCGCCGTCGCTTCTGGGAAAAATTCTTTGTGAACGACAGGCTGGCGCAGTCGCTGGCGAATCAGGACACCAAAGCCGTTGAAGAGACGACCGAACAGCTGCTGAGCGAGCCGCTGGACCATCGCGGCGAAGTGGTGCTGGTGGGCGCAGGCCCCGGCGATGCAGGCTTGCTGACGCTGAAAGGGCTACAGCAGATCCAGCAGGCCGATACCGTGGTTTACGATCGCCTGGTCTCTGATGACATCATGAACCTGGTCCGCCGCGATGCCGACCGCGTCTTCGTGGGCAAACGGGCGGGCTATCACTGCGTTCCGCAGGAGGAGATTAACCAGATCCTGCTGCGCGAGGCGCAGAAAGGTAAGCGCGTGGTGCGCCTTAAGGGTGGCGATCCGTTTATCTTTGGTCGCGGCGGCGAGGAGCTGGAAACCCTGTGTGACGCGGGCATTCCGTTCTCCGTGGTGCCGGGCATTACGGCGGCATCCGGCTGCTCAGCTTACTCTGGCATTCCGCTGACCCACCGCGACTATGCCCAGAGCGTGCGTCTTGTGACGGGCCATCTGAAAACCGGCTGCGAGCTGGACTGGCATAACCTGGCCGCGGAAAAGCAGACGCTGGTATTCTACATGGGGCTGAACCAGGCCGCTACGATTCAGGCGAAGCTGCTGGAGCACGGCATGGAGGCTGATATGCCGGTTGCGCTGGTGGAAAACGGTACGTCCATCAAGCAACGCGTGGTGGATGGCGTACTGACGCAGCTCGGTGAACTGGCGCAGCAGGTCGAAAGCCCGGCGCTGATTGTGGTGGGTCGCGTGGTTGAGCTGCGCGATAAGCTGAACTGGTTCTCAAATCACTAACGCATATTCTTCCTTTGCGGAGTAGTCCTTATGCGGACTACTCCCCTCTTACCGCTGTCGATAACATACCGCCCCGAAGTGGAATTTCTCCCTTAATTCCCTTGAGTTACATCCAACTTTCGTTTTTAAGACAAGGAATGCGTATGTTCAAACTGGCAAAAGCCGCCGTTCTGGTTGGCCTGTTATCGACTCTGACTGCCTGCACCGGCCATGTACAGAACACCAAAAATAACTGCAGCTACGATTACCTGCTGCACCCGGCGATCTCCATTTCGAAGATCATCGGCGGTTGCGGCCCGGCGGCGCAGCAGTAAGCGATTTTCAGGCGTAAAAAAACCGGGATATCCCGGTTTTTTTGTTTAGGGAAGTGCAGCCTGATGCCCTCACCCTGACCCTCTCCCACCGGGAGAGGGAACAAACCCTAAAAACGGTAACGTGGTTACCGTTTTGCTTTTACCTACGGTTTACCCACAAACCCAATCGCTTCGTACACCGCTTTCAGGGTTTCGGACGCACGCGCGCTGGCTTTTTCCGCGCCGTCTTTCATCACCTTCTGCAGGAAAGCTTCGTCGTTACGGTAGCGGTGATAACGCTCCTGAAGCTCGGTCAGCATGCCGGAAACGGCGTCTGCCACTTCACCTTTCAGGTGGCCGTACATCTTGCCTTCGAAATGCTGTTCCAGCTCAGGAATGCTCTGGCCGGTCACGCCGGAGAGAATATCCAGCAGGTTGGAGACGCCCGCTTTGTTCTGCACGTCGTAGCGCACCACAGGCGGCTCGTCGGAGTCGGTGACCGCGCGCTTGAGCTTTTTGACGACGGATTTCGGATCTTCCAGCAGGCCGATAACGTTGTTGCGGTTATCGTCAGACTTGGACATCTTCTTGGTCGGCTCCAGCAGCGACATCACGCGCGCGCCGGACTTCGGAATAAACGGCTCTGGCACTTTGAACACATCGCCGTAAATCGCGTTAAAGCGCTGGGCGATATCGCGGCTCAGCTCCAGATGTTGCTTCTGGTCTTCACCTACCGGCACCTGGTTGGTTTGATACAGCAGGATGTCTGCCGCCATCAGCACCGGATAGTCGAACAGGCCGGCGTTGATGTTCTCAGAGTAGCGCGCGGATTTATCCTTGAACTGGGTCATGCGGCTCAGCTCGCCGAAATAGGTGTAGCAGTTCAGCGCCCAGCCCAGCTGCGCGTGCTCAGGCACGTGAGACTGAACGAAAATGGTACTCTTCTCAGGATCGATGCCGCAGGCCAGGTACAGCGCCAGGGTGTCCAGGGTGGCTTTACGCAGCTTCTCAGGGTCCTGACGCGCGGTAATCGCATGGAGATCGACGATGCAGTAAATGCAATGGTACTCATCCTGCATGCTGACCCACTGACGTAACGCACCCATGTAGTTACCAATGGTCAATTCACCTGAAGGCTGTGCGCCACTAAAAACGATGGGCTTAGTCATTATTTAATTCCTGATGTTCACTGTGTGAAAGCCCGAGTGCGGGCAACAAATCTTTGAAGTGGTCGAAGACCACATCCGGCTCACTTAGCGTGATGGCTTCACCGTAGTTGTAGCCATAGGTTAATCCGACGGAAGGACTCCCTGCCGCTCGGGCAGCCAGAATATCATTGCGCGAATCCCCAACAAAGAGCAGCTCCGCAGGGGTTAAGGATAATTTTCCTGCCACCAGCAACAGCGGTTCCGGATGCGGCTTTTTGTTCTGCACGTCGTCGCCGCCCACAATCACGGAGAAATATTTAGCGATATCGAGCGCTTCCAGCAGAGGCGCAACAAACGGCGTCGGTTTGTTGGTCACCAGCCCCAGCGGAATGCCCTTCGCGTGCAGCGCGCTCAGCGTTTCCTGAACGTCCGGGAACAGGAAACTGCCCTCCTCGACGGTCTCTTCATAGAAACGATCGAACAGTTTGCGCAGAATCCGCAGCTGCTCATCCTTAGGGATGTCAGCGTGGTCAACGCTCGGTTTACCCTGCGCGGAACGCTGCGACGCGCGCTCCTGGCGAGCCCACGTCAACGCGCGCTCCATCAGAACATCGGCCCCGTTGCCAATCCACGTGACGACACGCTCTTCACCCGCAACGGGGAGTTCAAGCGCGTACAGCGCCTGGTCTACGGCGCTCGTTAAGCCCGGCGCGCTGTCGACCAGCGTGCCGTCGAGGTCGAATGCCACACCCCGAATTGCCTGCAATTTATCCATGACTTACCTTCGCCAGCTCACGGCGCATTTCATCAATGACTTTTTTGTAATCCGGTTGGTCGAAAATTGCCGAACCTGCAACGAACATATCCGCGCCCGCTGCCGCAATTTCACCAATGTTATTCACTTTCACCCCGCCGTCCACTTCCAGGCGAATATCGTAACCTGACTCATCAATGCGACGGCGCACTTCACGCAGCTTATCCAGCGTGTGGGGAATGAATGACTGACCGCCGAAACCCGGGTTAACGGACATCAGCAGAATCACGTCCAGCTTGTCCATGACATAGTCGAGATAGCTCAGCGGCGTGGCCGGGTTAAACACCAGGCCCGCTTTACAGCCGTTCTCTTTGATCAGCTGCAGCGTGCGGTCCACGTGTTCAGAGGCTTCCGGATGGAAAGTGATGATGCTGGCACCCGCTGCGGCGAAATCAGGCACGATGCGATCAACAGGCTTCACCATCAGGTGAACGTCGATCGGCGCGGTAATGCCATAGTTGCGTAATGCCTTGAGCACCATTGGGCCAATGGTCAGGTTAGGGACGTAGTGGTTGTCCATAACGTCGAAATGGACAACATCTGCGCCAGCCGCGAGAGCTTTGGCGGTGTCTTCACCCAGGCGGGCAAAATCGGCCGACAGAATTGAGGGAGCAATCAAAAACTGTTTCATCCGCTTCTCCTTGAAATGTGTTTACCGGCGGGCAAAACGGCTCAGGGGCGATAAAGAGCCAGAAGTTCGTCCACCTTTTTACGTGTGCCGCCGTTGCTGCTAATGCTACGCCGCACTTTGACCTGAAAATGCTTCGCGGCTTTATACCATTCGCGCGTATCAGGCGTGTCGTGATTCGAAATTAACACCGGAATTCTTTTGCTGACCAGCTTTTCCGCCATCTCCGCCAGACGAGCCTGTTCGGCCGGGCTGAAGCTGTTGGTGTGATAAGCGGTGAAATTCGCCGTTGCAGACAGTGGTGCGTAAGGCGGGTCACAGTAAACCACCGAGTTTACGCCTGCCAGTTCCATACATTCTTCATAGGAGAGGCAATGAAACTCTGCGTTCTGCGCTTTTTCGGCAAAGTGATAAAGCTCGTCCTGCGGGAAATACGGGCGCTTATAGCGACCAAACGGCACGTTAAATTCCCCGCGCAGGTTATAGCGGCACAGGCCGTTGTAACCATGACGGTTGAGATAGAGGAACAGCAGCGCTCTGCGGAACGGATCCTGGCTCTGATTAAACTCAGTGCGGAACTGGTAGTAAACGTCCGGGTGATTATTCTCCGGCGTAAACAGTTTGCGCGCCTCTGCGACATACTCTTCGGTACGCAGCTTAACAATGTTATAGAGGCTGATAAGGTCGTTGTTGATATCCGCCAGGATATAACGAGAAAAATCGGTGTTGAGGAACACCGATCCCGCACCCACGAAAGGCTCGATTAGACACTCGCCTTTTGGCAGGTGCTTTTTAATATCATCGAGCAGGGGGTATTTCCCCCCTGCCCATTTCAGAAAAGCGCGATTTTTTTTCATGCTGACTAACTGATTACACCTTCTCCGGCTGTGGAGAAAGCTCCGACAGCATCCTGCGCTTTAAACATTACTTCAGATCGGCCTGAACCTGATGAATCGGCTTCGCCCAGGGATTTTTTGCCTGAACATCAGCTGGCAGTGCCGCTACGGCACGTTTCGCTTCATCTTTGGACGAATAAACGCCGCTGACCAGCACATACCACGGTTGACCGTTGCGGGTCGTCTGATAAACAACGTAGTTTTTCAGATTTGATTTCTTCGCCCAACCGTTGAGGTTGTCATAGTTAGACGAACTGCTCAGCTGCAGCGTGTAGTTGCTGGATGGCGCAGACTTCAGCGAGCCCACGTTACCTGCCGTTTTGCCTGCTGCGGCGCTGGAGGCTGCTGGAGCTGTTGCTGCAGGTGCAGCTGTGGCGGCCGGTGCCGCTGTGGTCGCCGTTGCTTTCGGCGCGGTCTGAGTGACTGACGCTTTAGCAGGCTCGCTCACCGCAGCCGTTTCGGTGTGTTTCGGCTGTGCCGGTACGGCTTTCACTTCAGGCGCTTTGACGACTGCCTGAGGTTTGGTTTCACGCTTAGGCTCAATGACCGCCTGCTTACGTTCAGGACGCGTCGCAGTTTGCGTCTGGCGCGGTTTGGTTTCCGTCGCAGCCGTTTGTGGCTGAGCGTTACCACCGCGAATCGGGGCAACGGTTGCCGGCTCAGTTGGCAGCGTAGAGTTAACCACGACGTTATCAACCTGCTGCTGGTTCTGCGGCTGCGTCAGCGCATTGTTCAGATCTCCCTGAACTTCTACGCGTTGCTGGCCTTCAGGCGTAGCAGGTGCCTGACCCTGAGCAGGGGTTGAAGAAACGGGCGGTAGAGAAACATCCTGCGGCGCTGTGGTGTTACCTGCGGTCTGCTCTGCGGAAGTCGCTCCCGGCGCTGGCTGTGCGCCATTCGCCTGATTGGACGCATCGTTACCGGAAAGGTTGATGCTCTTCTCAGCGGAAGCAGTTTGCTCGGTTGAGTTCGTTGACGGTGCTTTAAGCGCGGAGCCAATGCCGACAATCAACAGCACAAGCACCAGAACGCCAAGGCCCATCATAATGTACTGGCGGGAAGCCGGTTTCGGCGCAGCGGCTTTTTTACGTTTACGTGGGCGACGCTCTACAGGCTGTTCGTCCATTGAATCTTCTTCGGACTCATAATCCTCTTCTGCTCGCTCTTCGTGCGCGTTGCGGCTGCGCGAAGGGCGACGATCGTCTGCATCCAGATCAACATCGTCAAAGTTGATCTGCGGCTCGTTATCACGTTCTGAAGATTGACGAGAACGACCAGTACGACGATCGCTGGGATCGGGTTTCAGCTCGTCTTCTGGTTTGAATTCATCCATTTAACACCCCACTCAAAGGCTTATGCCAACGACTTTGCATTTCACCTGAAGCTAAACGACCACCTGCGACAGTGGCCTGACCTTTCTAGTTGTTACGCCTGCTGACAATCAGCGATAGCGCCAAGAACGACATCGTGCGGCACTCCGCCGCGCACTTCACTCTTCCCTATTGCAAGCGGGAGTACAAGACGCATCTCACCTGCCAATACTTTTTTATCGCGCATCATGTGGGGTAAATACGCCTGCGCCGACATCTCCTGCGGCCCGGTTAGCGGCAAACCTGCACGTTCAAGCAGCGCAATGATGCGCGCCGTCTCTTCAGGTTTAAACTGCCCCAGACGTTCAGAGGTGCGGGCTGCCATGACCATTCCGGCCGCGACGGCCTCACCGTGCAGCCAGTTGCCGTAACCCATCTCGGCTTCAATCGCGTGACCAAACGTATGCCCAAGATTCAGTAAAGCACGTAAGCCCGTTTCACGCTCGTCTGCTGCAACAACTTCTGCTTTCAGTTCACAACAACGACGAATGCAGTATGCCAGTTTAGCCTCATCCAGGCACAGCAGCGCATCCATATTCTCTTCAAGCCAGCTAAAGAACTCGCCATCAAGAATAATGCCGTATTTGATCACTTCCGCCAGACCAGAAGCCAGTTCGCGCTTCGGCAGCGTTTTCAGACAGTCGAGATCCACCACCACCGATGCGGGCTGGTAGAACGCGCCAATCATGTTTTTGCCGAGCGGATGGTTGACTGCCGTTTTGCCACCCACAGAGGAGTCGACCTGGGAAAGCAACGTGGTCGGGATTTGAATAAAACGGACGCCACGTTGATAGCTTGCGGCCGCAAAGCCGGTCAGATCGCCCACAACACCGCCGCCCAGGGCAAGCAGTGTTGTATCGCGACCGTGCGGTTTTTGCAGCAATGCGGTAAAGACGGTATCCAGTACCGTCAGGCTTTTATACTGCTCGCCATCGGGAAGAATCACACTGTCGACTTTTACGCCCGCCTGCTCAAGCAGGTGGCGTACGCGGTCGAGATAAAGCGGAGCCAGCGTCTCATTGGTGACCAGCATCGCCTGATCACCCGCTTTCAGTGGTAAAAAGGAAGCTGGGTCGTTAAACAAACCAGCCGCGATGGTGATAGGGTAACTACGTTCCCCGAGAGTAACTGTAATCCTCTCCATGACGCGACATCCACCTTTAATGCTTTTACCCGCAGGCGAGTGTATATAAAGCCAGAATCAGTTGCTTTCCAGCATATGAATAATCTGGTTTGCAACCACTTTAGCGCTCTGGTCGTCAGTACGAATGGTCACGTCGGCAATCTCTTCATACAGCGGATTGCGTTCATCGGCCAACGCTTCCAGAACTTCGCGTGGTGGCGTTTCAACCTGCAGCAGCGGGCGCTTTTTATCGCGCTGCGTACGTGCCAGCTGTTTCTCGATGGTCGTCTCAAGATAGACCACTACGCCACGGGCGGAGAGACGGTTACGGGTTTCGCGAGATTTCACAGAACCGCCGCCTGTTGCCAGAACGATGCCCTGTTTTTCCGTGAGTTCGTTGATCACTTTTTCTTCTCGGTCACGGAAACCTTCTTCGCCTTCTACATCGAAAACCCAGCCCACATCAGCTCCGGTTCGTTTCTCAATCTCTTGATCAGAATCGTAAAATTCCATATTGAGTTGTTGAGCTAACTGACGCCCAATAGTGCTTTTGCCGGCACCCATAGGCCCAACCAGAAAGATATTGCGTTTCTCTGCCATTTTATCGGTACTACTAAGACTATTCGTTAATGGTAATCCCCGCTTCGCAGACACCCAGCGTAGCAGGACATGAACTGAAACCTCATATGCAATAGAGCGAGAGTCAGACTAAAAATTATCTCAATACTCCGGCTTGTTTGGCAACTGATTAAATCACCGCGTCGGGCGCATAAGGTAATAAGACGTAAGTCCAACTCAAATCGGTACTCCTTGTATGCTAATTCATGCCCCACGTCAAACATCTGCAACAAACTGAATGCAAAATCATTGCGGGGATCGTTACCCGTCAGCGAATACCGACCAGACGTGGTGTAATAAACACCACTAGCTCGCGCCGTTCATTATCCTTACCATCGTGGCGAAAAAGCTGTCCAAGCCAGGGGATTTTCCCCAGCCCCGGCACGCTGTCGCTGCCGGTTTTGTTCTTCTGCGAAAAAATTCCGCCCAACGCCAGCGTTTCTCCACTTTTTACCTCCACCTGGGTTTCTATCTCCTGTTTGTCGATCGCCAGCGTTTCGCCGTCAGCCTGCTGCAGAATCTGTCCCGGCATATTTTCGCTGATGTGCAATTTCAGGCGCACGCGCCCACCCGGTAAGACCACCGGTGTGACCTCCATTCCTAATACCGCCTCTTTAAACTCAACGGAGGTTGCCCCGCTTTCACCGCTTGAGACCTGATACGGGATTTCACTCCCTTGCTTGATGCTGGCCGGCTGCATATGCGAGGCCAGCAGTCGCGGGCTGGCGATGATATCGACCTGCTGTTTTTGCTCCAGCGCAGAGAGCTCCAGATCCAGCAGCCGACCATTGATCCGTCCGATGTTAAAACCCACATGACTGGTGGCACTGGCGACGGAAAGATCGCTGCCAAGCGTGGTGAGCTGACCAACCTTGCCCGCGTCGGCGGCGTCGGCGAGATTCCACTTCACCCCCAGCTCACGCAGGCTTTTTTCATTAATGGTCACAATATGCGCCGCCAGCTCGACCTGTTCGACGGGAATATCCATCTGAGCGGCCCAGCGCTGCAGCGTCTCGACCACCGTCTGGTTATCCCGAATCAGCAGCCGGTTGGTGCGTTTGTCGAGAGACAAACTTCCCTTTGGGCTCAGGAGCTTTTCCGCGTCTTTTTGCAGCTCTCCGGCATCGGCATAGGAAAAAGCGATGCTGTGAGACACCAGCGGCGCCTCAAGCTGTCGACGCGTTCGCTCCTGTTCTGAGCGCTCCTGCTGTTCACGCTGCCAGGCCGCGGTATGAACATAAAAAATGCCGCCCTCCTCTCGCAAAACAAGGCCAGCGCTGGTGACAACCGTCTGTAACGCTTGACGCCAGGGGACGCGCGTCAGGTTGAGCGAAAGCGTGCCGCCGACGTCAGGCGATATCACCAGATTTCGGTTCTCCTGTGCAACCAGGCTCTGCAGCACCTGGACTACAGGCACGTCATCCACCACCAGCGTGACCGGTTTTGGCACGGCGGCCCACAGCGGATGGCTGAACGTCAGCAGCCACAGCATTATCCGTAAATTCATTCTTATTCGTTCCTTCTCGTTGCCACGTCCATTTTCCTGGTTCACATGTGTCACCCACATCAACAACCAGTTCCGTTTCATTGACGGCTGTTATCGTCCAGCCCGCAGGGAAGCGTTCATGTGTTTTCAGCCGGTACCAGCGCTTTTGCCCATCCTGTAAAATGCCGATAGCCTGCTGTCCTACCACCATGCCGCGGTAGCGCCACTGCGCCAGCTCGCCTATGGCGCAGGGATCGTCCGGCGGGCGAAACGGATCGCGCATGCCGGTCAAAAGCAGCGCTGAGCAAACCAGCAAATATCGCGCGCTATTTCGCATGTTCCAGCTCCAGCCGCAGGCGCAACGCTGTACCTTGTGGTGCAATCGCGAAAGCGGCGATCTGCACATCCCGCTGCGCCAGCCGGGAAAAAAGCGCCGGGAGAGCCTGCCACTCCACCTCCAGCATCAGTTCCCCTCCGTTCTGCAGCGGCTTCCAGTGAACCAGCGTCGCGTTATCGCCCTGAAAATCGAGCGGGGAAAACGCCGTCAGAGCCAGTGTGTCCGTTGTTTCCGGACGAAACGGCCCCTTTCTGACGGCAGGCCATAACGCCGCGTTCGTCCTTGCGTCCTGAATCATCTGTCGCTGTCGTTCAGCACACTGCCTGTCTAGCGGTCTGAGCAAGGTGCCCCACGCGGCCAGTCCTGCCAGGAGGCTCCCCAGACACCAAAAAAGCACCCGATACCAGGGACGGCTTTCGCACCAGCGTTCTAACAGGATATCCATGCGTTACCCCTCGCTTTTAAGATGGAGGGTGAACATCCACCGCCCCTGGCTGTCCTGCCGAAGCTCTCCCGCCGTTCCGGGCGTAAAACCCGCTATTTGGCCCAGCGCATCGCGCAGAGCTGACAGGGCTGACAGGGTTATGGCATACCCGGTCAACGTCAGAGCAGGAGGCTGATAGCGAAGCTCTGTCAGCCAGACCTGTGAAGGAGTGGCGCGGGAAAGGGACTCCAGCACCGGTTGCCATGCGCGTCGTTGAAGGGTCTGCGCTGGCTTCTGCGCCTGTGAGGCGAGTTTCTGCCGGGAGGCAAGCGCGTGCTGCACGGTCTGCGTTCCCGTCAGCTCCGTTTGCAGCGCGTGCAGCCTCATAAGAGGGTTTATCCGCAGGCAGAAAATGATCGCGAACATTAACAGCACGGTGCCGACACACATTACGCCCCAGAAGCGCAGGCATCGCGCGCGCCGCTGCTGTCGCCAGGGCAGAAAGTTCATGATGCTCATCCGGGCACCTCGCTCATGGCCAACGCCAGCGCAACGGTATAATCAGCGCCGCAGTCCGGTAGCGGGGCATGGCAGCGTTCCAGGATTTCCCTCGGATCACGTCGGGTATCAAACAGCGCGATGTCATCCGAACCAAGCCCCAGCAGCGCTGAAAGCTCAGACACGTTTTCGGCTTCTGTCGTAAAGCGGCGTCCCCACTGGTGGCGCATCGCCCACAGCCACTGCCGATCGTCCCGCCAGGCGACGCACGTCGCTGGCGCCACCGCGGGAAGAAGATTCGCCAGCGCGCTGGCATCCGGCGTAATGGCCACCAGCCGCAAACGCAGCGTTTTCGCCAGCGCCAGTAGGGTGTCGATCTCGTTGTTTTGCGCGGCGGTCACCTGAAAGGTATTGCTGAAGGTATCCTGCGCGTAATCGAAACAGAGCGTATCAGCAGACATCTCCAGTTCGCGCGCGAGCGCCGCACCAAGCCATGAGAGCTGCTCGCTGTCGCGCAGCGCAACGGTCGGGCGGGGGAGCGCCCGTTGCAGAGTGCGTGCTGCCGGGAAAGAGAGGAATACCCGATGGTAGTGCGGCAGCGTTTTGCGCCAGTCGCGTAACGCATCAACCAGCTGTTCTGGCTGACAAATTTTGCCGTCACGAATAATGCCCTCGTCCAGAGGAATCGCCCACCAGCGGCGCATGCACCAGCCCAACTTCTCCCGGGCCAGGGCGACGATCAGCACCCTATCCTGTTGAATATGAACGCCCGTTTGCCATATTTTGAAAGCCATGCTTCACGATCTCCTTATCGCCCGTCGGGTTGACGGCTATATCAATGAATCAGGCTTGCCTTTATACTACCGCGCGATTGTTTAGAAACTGCCCAAGTGAAACCAAATGGGAAATCTCCGGTGAAGTTCGTAAAGTATTTATTCATCCTTGCAGTCTGTTGCATTCTGCTGGGAGCAGGCTCGATTTACGGTTTATACAAATATATTGAGCCACAGCTACCTGATGTCGCCACGCTTCGCGATGTGCGCCTCCAGATCCCGATGCAAGTTTATAGCGCCGATGGCGAGCTGATGGCGCAGTATGGCGAGAAGCGTCGTATTCCGCTCACCTTAAACCAAATCCCCCCCGTGATGGTGAAAGCCTTTATCGCCACGGAGGACAGCCGTTTTTACGAGCACCACGGTGTCGATCCGGTGGGGATTTTCCGTGCCGCGAGCATTGCGTTGTTCTCTGGTCACGCCTCTCAGGGGGCGAGTACCATTACGCAGCAGCTGGCGCGTAACTTCTTCCTCAGCCCTGAAAAGACGCTGATACGTAAGATCAAAGAGGTGTTCCTCGCGATCCGTATTGAGCAGCTGCTGAGCAAAGACGAAATCCTTGAGCTGTACCTCAACAAAATCTACCTGGGCTACCGCGCCTATGGCGTGGGGGCTGCCGCACAGGTGTACTTCGGTAAGCCCGTTGAGCAGCTCACCTTAAGCGAAATGGCAACCATCGCCGGTCTGCCGAAAGCGCCGTCCACGTTTAACCCGCTCTACTCGCTCGATCGCGCCACCGCGCGCCGTAACGTCGTCCTGTCACGTATGCTGAGCGAAGGCTACATCAGCCAGAGCGAGTACGACCAGGCGCGTAACGATGTTATTGACGCTAACTACCACGCCCCTGAAATCGCCTTCGCATCTCCTTACCTGACCGAAATGGTTCGCCAGGAGATGGTGAATCGCTATGGTGACAAGGCCTACGAAGATGGCTATCGCGTGTACACCACCGTCACCCGTAAGGTCCAGCAGGCGGCTCAGGAAGCGGTGCGGAACAACGTGATGGACTACGATATGCGTCACGGCTATCGCGGCCCGTCAAACGTGCTCTGGAAAGTGGGCGAAAGCGCGTGGGACAGTAAAAAAATCACCAGTACGCTGAAGGCGCTGCCAACCTATGGTCCGCTCCTTCCTGCCGTGGTGACGCAGGCCGATCCTCAGGAAGCCGTTGCGACGCTCGCGGACGGTACCTCCGTCTCGCTGCGCATGGACGGTATCCGCTGGGCGCGTCCTTACCGCTCGGATACGCTGCAGGGCGCAACGCCGCGTAAAGTGACCGATGCCGTGCAGACCGGGCAGCAAATCTGGGTGCGCAAGGTAGGCGAAGCCTGGTGGCTGGCACAGGTGCCGGACGTCAACTCGGCCCTGGTCTCTATTAACCCACAGAACGGTGCCATCCTGGCCCTGGTCGGCGGGTTTGATTTCAACCAGAGCAAATTTAACCGCGCCACCCAGGCGCTGCGTCAGGTCGGTTCCAATATCAAACCGTTCCTCTACACGGCAGCGATGGATAAAGGCTTGACCCTCGCCAGCATCCTTAACGACGTGCCAATCTCCCGCTGGGATGCCGGTGCCGGTTCCGACTGGCAGCCGAAGAACTCCCCTGCGGAGTATGCCGGCCCAATTCGTCTCCGTCAGGGCTTGGGACAGTCGAAAAACGTAGTGATGGTGCGCGCCATGCGCGCGATGGGCGTCGACTATGCCGCAGAGTATCTGCAGCGCTTCGGTTTCCCGGCGCAGAACATCGTTCGCACCGAGTCGCTGGCGTTAGGCTCCGCCTCGTTTACGCCGCTTCAGGTCGCACGCGGGTACTCGGTGATGGCCAACGGCGGCTTCCTGATTGACCCGTACTTCATCAGCAAGATTGAAAATGATCAGGGCGGCGTGCTGTTCGAAGCGAAGCCGAAGATTGCCTGCCCTGACTGCGATATTCCGGTCATTTATGGCAATACGCCGAAATCCGACGTGCTTGAAAACAAGGACATGGAAGACCCTGCCGTATCTCAGGAGCAGCAGAACGGCGTCGTGCCGCAGCCGCAGCTCGAGCAGGCTAACCAGTCTCTGGTGGCACAGACCGGCGCGCCGGAGTATGCCCCGCACGTGATCAACACGCCGCTGTCCTTCCTGATCAAAAGCGCGCTGAACACCAACATCTTCGGTGAACCGGGCTGGCAGGGTACCGGCTGGCGCGCAGGGCGCGATTTGCAGCGCCATGATATCGGCGGTAAAACGGGGACAACCAACAGCTCGAAAGACGCGTGGTTCTCCGGCTACGGCCCGGGCGTGGTGACGTCGGTCTGGATCGGTTTCGACGATCACCGCCGTGACTTAGGTCGTACCACGGCATCCGGCGCGATTAAGGATCAGATTTCCGGCTACGAAGGCGGAGCGAAGAGCGCGCAGCCGGCCTGGGATGCCTATATGAAGTCCGTTCTTGAAGGTGTGCCGGAGCAGCCGTTAACGCCGCCGCCAGGCGTAGTGACGGTTAATATCGACCGCAGCACCGGTCAGCTTGCCAACGGCGGTAATAGTCGCGAAGAGTATTTCATTGAGGGCACCCAGCCAACCACACAGGCGGTGCACGAGGTGGGTACAGAGATTATCGATAACGGCGAAACGCACGAGCTGTTCTGACAACAAAGCAAAACGGCAACCTCTGGTTGCCGTTTTTGTGTTTGCTCCCTCTCCCGTGGGAGAGGGTTGAGGTGAGGGCATCAGGCCACTACAGTCGCCCCTGCCCCTTCAACCATTCCCGTACCAGGAACAGCGCGCTCACGTTGCGAGCCTCATTAAAGTCAGGGTCTTCCAGCAGATCCATCAGATGCGCTAGCGGCCAGCGAACCTGCGGCAGCGGCTCCGGCTCATCCCCTTCCAGCGATTCAGGATAGAGGTCTTCAGCCACCACGATATTCATTTTGCTTGAAAAATAGGACGGCGCCATGCTCAGCTTTTTCAGGAATGAAAGCTCATTCGCACCAAAGCCCACCTCTTCTTTAAGCTCGCGGTTTGCAGCTTCAAAGACGGTTTCACCCGGGTCGATAAGCCCTTTCGAGAACCCAAGCTCGTAAGATTCCGTTCCCACAGCGTATTCGCGGATCAAAATCAGATGATCGTCGACAATGGGAACAATCATCACCGCTTCGCGCGAAGAGGGGCGCATACGTTCATAAACGCGACGCACACCGTTGCTGAACTCCAGGTCCACACTTTCGACATTAAACAGGCGCGATTTGGCGACAGTTTCTACATTCAGAATGGTGGGTTTTTGTAGTGGTTTGCTCATCTTGATGGGTCTTAGCAGTGAGAACTGGCGTTATTGTGCGATATGCCGCACGGTTTCGGCAATGTCAATCGTTCTTTATTTACATTTATGCAACGTAACTGGGTTCAATCCTCAATTCAAAACAAATGTCAAGAGGTTGAAATGTTTCCAGGAATTTGCTGATATCGCGCCATAACAGGCTTTGCTATCATCACCGGTCACTGGGATGCGCTTCAGAATGCTCAAGTTCGACTCCATACTTGCCGATAGCCAGCCACAGACTCTCATTCAATGTAAAGGTGCTACTGACTACACCTGTAAGAAGATAAGTAAGATGGGGAAAGCATGAGCACCATTTTGATTGTTCTCGCTGCTATGCTGGCCGGTGCGTTTGTTGCAGGATGGTTGTACAGGCGCCGCGTACAGCGCCGTTATCGTCTGCCGTTTTTAAATGCATTTGCGGGTGCGAGCACGCGTAAACTCACTCAAGACGAGCGCGATGCGGTTGAAAACTATCTCGAAATCCTGAACCGTACTCAGTTAACGCCTGGGCCAACGGGAGCCACCGCTGCGCCCGTCGCGCTCAAGCTTAATGCGCAAAGTGATACCGTGCTCTGCGTGACGCGCTCCATCACGCGCTATGGCATCACCACTGATGACCCCAACAAATGGCGCTATTACCTTGATTCCGTCGAAGTGCATCTGCCCCCGTCCTGGGAGCAGTACATAAATGACGAAAACAGCGTTGAGCTGATTCACACCGATTCATTGCCTCTGGTTATCACGCTTAACGGCCATACGCTGAATGAATACCTTCAGGAAGCCCCGCGTTTTGCGCTGGAACGCGCGAGTTCAACGCAGGCGTCCATTCGTGGCGAAGAGACAGAGCAGATCGAACTGCTGAACATTCGCCAGGAGACGCATGAAGAGTACGCCCTGAGCCGCCCGGACGGCATCCGTGAAGCCATTCTGATCGTTGCTGCCTTCCTGCTCTTTTTTATCTGCCTGCTGACGCCGGATGTGTTTGTCCCCTGGCTGGCTGGCGGCGCGGTGCTGCTGCTGGCCGGCGGGCTTTGGGGTCTCTTTGCCCCCCCGGCCAAAACCTCGTTGCGCGAGATCCACTGCCTGCGCGGGACGCCAAAGCGCTGGGGCCTGTTCGGTGAAAACGATCAGGAGCATCTCAATAATATCTCGCTCGGTATTATCGACCTGATCTACCCGCGCCACTGGCAGCCGTGGATCGCACAGGACTTAGGGCAGAAAACCGATATTGATATCTACCTTGACCGCCACGTTGTGCGCCAGGGGCGCTTCTTATCCCTGCATGATGAAGTGAAAAATTTCCCGCTTCAGCACTGGCTACGCAGTACGGTCATTGCCGGCGGCGCCGCGCTGGTCTTAGCCATGCTGCTGCTTTTCGTGCCGCTGGATATGCCCATTAAATTCACCCTGTCGTGGATCAAAGGGGCGCAAACCATTGAAGCGACCAGCGTCAACAAACTGGATGAAGCCGGTGTACGCGTGGGGGACACGCTGCGCCTGAAGGGGACCGGGATGTGTAATATTCACACCCCGGGGGCCTGGAACACGCGTCAGAGCTCGCCGTTCATGCCGTTCGACTGCTCGCAAATTATCTGGAACGACGCGCCGCCGCTGCCGCTGCCGGAATCCGAAGTGGTGAACAAGGCCACGGCTCTCACCCAGACGGTTAACCGCCAGCTGCACCCGAAACCGGACGATGATTCGCGCGTCAGCCCCGCGCTGCGCTCGGCCATTCAGAAATCAGGCATGGTTCTGCTGGATGATTTTGGTGACATCGTCCTGAAAACGCAGGATTTATGCTCCTCTCAGGATGAGTGCATACGCCTTAAAAACGCCCTGGTAAACCTGGGGAACAGCAAAGACTGGGACTCGCTGGTGAAACGCGCCGAAGCGGGACGACTGGATGGCGTTAATGTCCTGCTGCGTCCGGTGAGCGCTGAATCGCTGGATAACCTGGTCGCCACCTCGACGTCGCCGTTCATGATGCGCGAGACCACCCGCGCGGCTCAGGCGCTGAACAGCCCAGCGCCGGGCGGCTTTGTAATAGCAAGCGATGAAGGCAGCGACCTGGTCGATCAGCCCTACCCGCAGGTTGCGCTTTATGACTACCCGGCTCAGGAGCAGTGGAGCCAGTTCCAGCGCCTGGCGCAGATGCTGATGCAAACGCCGTTCAGCGCCGAAGGGATTGTTACGAGTATTTATACCGACGCCAACGGCACTCGCCATATCGGCCTGCACCGGATGCCGGATAGCGCAGGCTTATGGCGTTACATCGGCACCTCTCTGCTGATGACCGCGATGCTGATCGCCATTTTCTGGAACGGCTTTATGGCCCTGCGCCGCTACCAGCGCTCGCGCACCCGGCTTGCCGACATCCAGCAGTATTATGAAAACTGCCTCAATCCTAAGCTGATCCCCTCGTCTGAGAGCCTGATCTGATAACGTCGTTGCGCGGCAAGATGTGCTACCCTGTCGCGCACGTTTCTTCTGGCTGGAGTTCCCCCTTATGCATCTTGATATCGCCTGGCAGGAGGTAGATACCGTTCTGCTGGATATGGACGGCACGCTGCTCGATCTCGCCTTTGATAACTATTTCTGGCAAACGCTGGTTCCAGAAACCTATGGCGAGCAGCAGGGGATCTCCCCGGCGGAAGCACAGGCATTCATTCGTTCGCAATATAGCGCGGTGCAACATACGCTAAACTGGTACTGTCTTGACTACTGGAGCGAGCGCCTCGGTTTGGATATTTGTGCCATGACCACCGCCCAGGGCCCGCGCGCCGTTCTGCGCGAGGACACCGTGCCCTTTCTGGATGCGCTGAAAGCAAGCGGCAAGCGCCGTATTTTGCTGACCAACGCGCATCCACATAATCTGGCGGTGAAGCTGGAGCATACCGGCCTGGCGTCGCACCTTGATTTATTACTTTCCACCCATACATTTGGTTATCCGAAAGAGGATCAGCGGTTGTGGCATGCGGTGAGGGAAGAGACGGGTTTGCAGCCAGAACGTACGTTGTTCATTGATGACAGCGAGCCCATTCTGGATTCCGCGGCAAGATTTGGCATTCGCTACTGTCTGGGCGTGACCAATCCTGACTCTGGCCTGGCTGAAAAAAGCTATCTGCGCCATCCTGGACTAAACGACTATCGCCAGATGATCCCCTCACTGACCGTGAAGGAGACGCCATGAAAGAAAAACCCTCTGACGGGGTAAGACTGGATAAATGGCTGTGGGCAGCGCGTTTTTATAAAACACGCGCCCTTGCCCGCGAGATGGTTGACGGCGGAAAAGTGCATTATAACGGCCATCGCAGCAAACCGAGCAAGCTGGTTGAACTGAATGCCACCTTAACGCTGCGTCAGGGCAACGATGAACGTACTGTGGTGATTAAAGCCATAACCGAACAGCGTCGACCTGCAGCGGAAGCCGTACTGCTTTATGAAGAGACAGCGGAGAGCATTGAAAAGCGCGAGAAGACCGCGCTGGCGCGCAAAATGAACGCGCTGACGATGCCCCACCCGGACCGGCGACCGGATAAAAAAGAGCGCCGCGATCTGATGAAATTTAAACACGGTGAGACTGATTAACCTCACCCGCACGAGAGATGAAAATGGCCCAACACGACCAATTACACCGCTATCTGTTTGAACAATTCGCCGTGCGCGGCGAGCTGGTCACCGTATCCGAAACCTGGAAACAGATTCTGGAAAACCACAACTACCCGCTGCCGGTGAAGACCCTGTTGGGCGAACTGCTGGTTGCCACCAGCCTGCTGACGGCGACGCTGAAGTTTGCCGGTGATATCACCGTGCAGCTGCAGGGTGACGGCCCGATGACGCTGGCGGTGATCAACGGCAATAACCAGCAGCAGATGCGCGGCGTGGCGCGCGTTCAGGGCGACGTGCCTGAAAATGCAGACCTCAAAACGCTGGTGGGTAATGGCTACCTGGTGATCACCATCTCCCCTGAGGAAGGCGAGCGCTATCAGGGCGTGGTGGGTCTGGAAGGCGATACCCTGGCAGCCTGCCTGGAAGATTACTTCATGCGTTCTGAACAGCTGCCGACGCGTCTCTTCATCCGCACCGGTGAAGTGGACGGTCAGCCTGCTGCCGGCGGTATGCTGCTGCAGGTTCTGCCTGCGCAGGACGCACAGACCAATGACTTTGAGCACCTGGCGACGCTGACCGAAACCATCAAAGCGGAAGAGCTGTTCAACCTGTCGGCGACCGACGTGCTGTGGCGTCTGTACCACGAAGAAGAAGTGACGGTTTACGATCCGCAGTCCGTGGAATTTAAGTGCACCTGCTCACGCGAGCGCTGTGCTGGCGCGCTGAAAACCCTGCCGGATGAAGAGATCGACAGCATCATGGCGGAAGACGGCGAAATTGATATGCACTGTGACTACTGCGGTACGCACTACGTGTTCAATTCGATGGATATCGCTGAGATCCGCAATAACGCCTCCCCGGCGGATCCGCAGGTTCACTAAACCCCTTTCCCCTCACCCTAACCCTCTCCCCTTTGGGAGAGGCTGGTGTGAGGGGCAAAAACCCCCGCTTAAGCTGAATCGTTTTCCTTATGTAACTCTTACGTAATTTTCTTACGTGTATGCGATTACATTCACATTCTTTCCGATAAAATCACCACTCTTTAACCTTTTCGGAACATTTTCCCCAACCAAAAAGCGATTCCTGCGATAATCCGCCTGCGCTGTGACTGGAGTCGCAGCGTTTTCCGTTAGTAAGGGTTTTGTCCAGATGCGTAAATCTATGAGCCCCGTCGCGGTTAACAACCTCAGAAAAACCCTACAATTTCAGGCAGTACATATTGGCTAAGGAGCAGTGATATGCGTGTTACTGGTTTAACCCCGCAAGATCTCAAGGCTTATGGTATTCACGACGTCCAGGAAATCGTCTACAACCCCGACTACGATACGCTGTATCAGGAAGAGCTCAATCCAGCACTGGAAGGATACGAGCGTGGTGTGTTGACGAATCTTGGTGCTATCGCCGTCGATACCGGTATCTTTACCGGTCGTTCGCCGAAAGATAAGTATATCGTCCGAGACGAAACCACCCGCGATACGCTGTGGTGGGCTGACAAGGGCAAAGGGAAGAACGACAACAAACCGCTCTCCCCGGAAACCTGGCAGCACCTGAAAGGGCTCGTCACCCATCAACTTTCCGGCAAGCGTCTGTTTATTGTCGACGCTTTCTGCGGCGCTAACGCCGATACCCGTCTCTCCGTGCGTTTTATCACTGAAGTGGCCTGGCAGGCGCATTTCGTGAAAAACATGTTTATTCGTCCAACCGACGAAGAGCTGCAGGATTTCACCCCGGATTTCATCGTGATGAACGGTGCGAAATGCACTAACCCACAGTGGAAAGAGCAGGGTCTGAACTCCGAAAACTTTGTGGCCTTCAACCTGACCGAGCGTATCCAGCTGATCGGCGGTACCTGGTACGGCGGCGAAATGAAGAAAGGGATGTTCTCGGTCATGAACTACCTGCTGCCGCTGCGGGGCATCGCCTCCATGCACTGCTCGGCTAACGTCGGTGAAAAAGGCGACGTGGCGGTATTCTTCGGCCTGTCCGGCACCGGGAAAACCACCCTGTCCACCGATCCAAAACGTCGCCTGATTGGCGATGACGAACACGGCTGGGATGACGACGGCGTATTCAACTTTGAAGGCGGCTGCTACGCGAAGACCATTCGCCTGTCTGAAGAGGCCGAGCCGGATATCTTCCACGCGATCCGTCGCGATGCGCTGCTGGAAAACGTCACCGTGCGTGCCGACGGATCCATCGACTTCGACGATGCGTCGAAAACGGAAAACACCCGCGTCTCTTACCCGATCTACCACATCGACAATATCGTGAAGCCGGTGTCAAAAGCGGGTCATGCCACGAAGGTCATTTTCCTGACCGCGGATGCGTTCGGCGTGCTGCCTCCGGTGTCTCGCCTGACGGCCAGCCAGACGCAGTACCACTTCCTCTCCGGCTTCACCGCCAAGCTGGCGGGTACCGAGCGCGGCGTGACGGAGCCAACCCCAACCTTCTCCGCCTGCTTCGGCGCGGCTTTCCTGTCGCTGCACCCGACGCAGTACGCTGAAGTGCTGGTGAAACGCATGCAGGCATCCGGCGCGCAGGCCTACCTGGTGAACACCGGCTGGAACGGTACCGGCAAACGTATCTCTATCAAAGATACCCGCGCGATTATCGACGCCATTCTGGATGGTTCTCTGGACGACGCCGAAACCTTTACGCTGCCGATGTTTGACCTGGCGATCCCAACGTCGCTGCCGGGTGTGGATACGCATATCCTCGACCCACGCAACACTTACGGTTCTCCGGAGCAGTGGCGCGAGAAAGCGGAATCGCTGGCGAAGCTGTTTATCGAGAACTTCGAGAAGTATACCGATACCCCGGCGGGTGCTGCGCTGGTGAGCGCGGGTCCGAAGCTGTAGGTAAAAGCAAAAAGGCAACGAAAGTTGCCTTTTTTAATGTTTTCTCCCTCTCCCCGTGGGAGAGGGGCGGGGTGAGGGCATCAGACCGCAGAGACCGCATTTTGTCGGGTGGCGGCTTCACTTTACCCGACCTATAAAAAAGGGTGGCAATTGCCACCCTTTTTTTAACTCTCTTTCACCTGCCCCCGCGTCACCGGTACCGGCAGCCAGGCGCGAATGCTCAGCCCACCCCGCTCGCTGGTGCCAATCTCCAGCAGTCCGTTGTGGTTATCGATGATACGCTGAACAATCGCCAGACCTAAGCCCGTGCCGCTGGTGCTGCGCGCGCTGTCGCCGCGCACAAACGGCTGAAACAGATGCTTACGCTGCTCGGGCTTGATGCCCGGACCGTCGTCTTCCACCTGGAACCAGGCGCGGTTGAGTTCAGACCCGCTGCTGACTTTAATCCAGCCATTGCCGTAGCGCGCCGCGTTGACCACCATGTTCGCCACCGCGCGCTTAATGGAGAGCGGGTGCATGCGTACCTGAATCTCACCCGCCTGCAGGTCGGTATCAATCTCGCGCTCGTAGCCGCTTTCCGCAGCCACCACCTCGCCCAGCACCGCGTTCAGATCCGCCATCTCCATCGGCATCTCCTGCCCGGTGCGCAGGTAGTCGATGAACTGCTCGATGATGGCGTTACACTCTTCGATGTCTTTGTTGATGGACTCTGCGAGATAACCGTCCTCTTCCCCCATCATCTCCGTCGCCAGACGAATACGCGTCAGCGGCGTGCGCAGGTCATGGCTTACGCCCGCCATCAGCAGCGTACGATCGTCCGCCAGCTGCTTCACGCCTGCCGCCATATGGTTAAACGCGCGCGTCACCGAACGGACCTCCGAGGCGCCATACTCGCGCAGAGGAGGTGGAATAATCCCTTTACCGACCTGCAGCGCCGCGTGCTCCAGGTCGACCAGCGGTCGGTTCTGTATACGGATAAATAGCCACGCGCCGCCTATCGCCAGCAGCATAATCGCCAGGGTGTAGCGGAACAGCGGCGAGAAGTCGCCCTGATGGATTTCGGTCAGCGGAACGCGCACCCAGATATTGGGTGACAGCCAGGTTTTCAGCCAGACGACGGGCGAGCTTTTGTTGACCTCAACGCGCACTTCCGTTGGGCCGCCCAGCTGCTGCGCCATCTGCTGGCTGAGAAATTCGTAGTGCTGCGCCCAGCGCAGGCCAGCGTCTTCCGCCGCTTCGTTGGAGTAGAGCGAAATGCCCAGCTCACGGTAGATTTCACGGCGAAACGCCGGGGGAACGACGAGCTGCGTGCCGTCCTCCAGCTGCAGTTTATCGGTCATCAGCATACGGACTTCGTAGGCCAGGACCTTATTAAACTGCTGGAGGCTCGGCAGGATCGCAAAGTTCAGCACCACCAGATAGGTCGTCACCAGGCTGACGAACAGCAGGGTGACGATCAGTAACAGGGTGCGGGCAAACGAGCTACGCGGCGAGAAGCGCATTCGCCTCATGCTTTAGAGCCGTCCGGGACAAACACGTAGCCCAGACCCCATACGGTCTGAATATAACGAGGATGCGCAGGATCTTCTTCCACCATGCGGCGCAGGCGGGAGATCTGCACGTCAATAGAGCGTTCCATTGCGGAGTATTCGCGACCGCGCGCCAGGTTCATCAGCTTGTCACGGGAAAGCGGTTCACGCGGGTGGCTGACCAGCGCTTTTAGTACCGCAAACTCGCCGCTGGTGAGCGGCATTGGCTCGTCTTCACGGAACATCTCGCGCGTGCCGAGGTTCAGCTTGAACTTGCCGAAGGCGATGACGGCTTCTTCCTGCGACGGCGCACCCGGCAGTTCGTTCGCCTGACGGCGGAGAACAGCGCGAATGCGCGCCAGCAGTTCACGCGGGTTAAACGGTTTTGGAATGTAGTCGTCCGCGCCGATTTCGAGGCCCACGATACGGTCAACTTCTTCACCCTTCGCCGTCACCATGATGATCGGCATCGGGTTGCTCTGGCTGCGCAGACGGCGGCAGATAGAAAGCCCGTCTTCGCCAGGCAGCATCAGGTCGAGAACCATCAGGTGGAAAGATTCACGGGTCAGCAGACGGTCCATCTGCTCAGCGTTCGCGACGCTACGAACCTGGAAGCCCTGCTCGGTCAGATAACGTTCCAGCAGCGCACGCAGGCGCATGTCGTCATCCACGACCAGAATTTTGTAGTTCTCTTGCATTGTGTGTACTCCCAAAGGTTCGGATAGTCTTTGTAACAGCGTATTCTAAAAAAGTGCACGTATTCGACCAGTTAATTCTGGTATAAATTCTAGTCGAAATTGTTACAAAGCATATTTAACAGCAGCTTATCTGCTCATTTCATCACATAAATCATTATTAATCCTGTCTGTTACACTGTGTGGTACGTATTGTGCGCAAGACAGTTAACCGGCAGGCAGCAAAGGCTTTACCATGAAAACGCCCCTGATCACCCGCGAAGGGTACGAAAAGCTCAAAAAAGAGATGGATTACCTCTGGCGCGAAGAGCGTCCTGAAGTAACCAAAAAGGTGACCTGGGCGGCAAGCCTGGGCGATCGCAGCGAAAACGCTGACTACCAGTACAACAAAAAGCGGCTGCGCGAAATTGACCGCCGGGTTCGCTATCTGACGAAGTGCCTCGAGAATCTCAAAATTGTCGATTACTCCCCGCAGCAGGAGGGCAAAGTGTTCTTCGGCGCGTGGGTGGAGATTGAAAACGACGACGGTGACACCCTGCGCTTTCGCATTGTCGGCTACGATGAAATTTTTGGTCGTAAGGATTACATCTCCATCGACTCCCCGATGGCCCGCGCGCTGCTGAAAAAGGAAGTGGGCGATCTGGCCGTCGTTCAGACCCCTGGTGGTGAAGCCATCTGGTACGTCAATGAGATCGTCTACGTAAAATAGTCCGAGAGCGCCCTCCCCGGCTGGCATTTTGCCGTGTCAGCCCGTATAACTATCCCCTGATTTTTTCGACTCAACAGATGATAAAGCCATGATGAATGATTCGCTCTGCCGCATTATTGCGGGTGATATTCAGGCCAGAGCCGAACAGGTAGAAGCTGCCGTTCGCCTGCTTGATGAAGGGAACACCGTGCCGTTTATTGCACGCTATCGTAAGGAAGTCACCGGCGGTCTGGATGACACGCAGCTGCGTAACCTGGAGACCCGTCTGGGCTATCTGCGCGAACTGGAAGAACGTCGTCAGGCGATCCTCAAATCCATCGGCGAACAGGGCAAACTGACCAGCGATCTGGAAAGCGCCATTAACGGCACCCTGAGCAAAACCGAATTAGAAGATCTCTATCTGCCGTACAAACCGAAGCGCCGCACGCGCGGGCAGATTGCGATTGAAGCGGGCCTTGAGCCGCTGGCCGACCTGCTGTGGAACGAGCCGTCCCACGACCCGGAAACCGAAGCGGCGAAATTCATCGACGCCGACAAAGGCGTAGCGGACACCAAGGCCGCCCTCGACGGCGCGCGCTACATTCTGATGGAGCGCTTCGCCGAAGACGCCACCCTGCTCGCTAAAGTGCGTGATTACCTGTGGAAGAATGCCCACATCGTCTCTACCGTCGTCGCGGGTAAAGAGGAAGAAGGCGCGAAATTCCGCGACTACTTCGATCACCACGAACCGATCTCTACCGCCCCTTCACACCGCGCGCTGGCGATGTTCCGCGGCCGCAACGAAGGCGTGCTCCAGCTCTCCCTGAACGCCGACCCGCAGTTTGACGAGCCGCCGAAAGAGAGCCACTGCGAGCAGATCATTATCGACCATCTCGGCCTGCGTCTGAACAACGCCCCGGCGGACAGCTGGCGTAAAGGCGTAGTAAGCTGGACCTGGCGCATCAAGGTGCTGATGCACCTCGAAACCGAGCTGATGGGCACCGTGCGCGAACGCGCCGAAGATGAAGCGATTAACGTCTTCGCCCGTAACCTGCACGACCTGCTGATGGCCGCCCCTGCCGGCCTGCGCGCGACCATGGGTCTCGATCCGGGCCTGCGTACCGGTGTGAAGGTCGCTGTGGTTGACGGCACCGGCAAGCTGGTGGCGACCGATACCATCTATCCGCACACCGGCCAGGCAGCGAAAGCGGCCGTCGTGGTAGCGGCGCTGTGCGAAAAATACAACGTGGAGCTGGTTGCCATCGGCAACGGTACGGCCTCACGCGAAACCGAGCGTTTCTACCTCGACGTGCAGAAGCAGTTCCCGAAAGTGACGGCACAGAAAGTGATCGTCAGCGAAGCGGGGGCATCCGTCTATTCCGCGTCCGAGCTGGCGGCCCAGGAGTTCCCGGACCTGGACGTTTCCCTGCGCGGTGCGGTCTCTATCGCTCGCCGCCTGCAGGATCCGCTGGCGGAGCTGGTGAAGATCGACCCGAAATCCATCGGCGTGGGCCAGTATCAGCACGACGTGAGCCAGACTCAGCTGGCGCGTAAGCTGGATGCGGTGGTGGAAGACTGCGTAAACGCCGTCGGCGTTGACCTGAACACCGCCTCCGTTCCCCTGCTGACCCGCGTGGCGGGCTTAACCCGCATGATGGCGCAGAACATTGTCGCCTGGCGTGATGAGAACGGCCAGTTCCAGAACCGTCAGCAGCTGCTGAAGGTGAGCCGTCTGGGGCCAAAAGCCTTTGAGCAGTGTGCGGGCTTCCTGCGCATCAACCACGGCGATAACCCGCTGGATGCCTCTACCGTTCACCCTGAAGCGTACCCTGTGGTGGAACGCATTCTGGCCGCCACCCAGCAGGCGCTGAAAGATCTCATGGGTGACAGCAGCGCCCTGCGCAACCTGAAAGCCGTTGATTTCACCGACGACAAATTTGGTGTTCCTACCGTCACCGACATCATCAAAGAGCTGGAAAAGCCGGGCCGCGATCCGCGGCCTGAGTTCAAAACGGCGACCTTTGCTGACGGCGTGGAAACCATGAACGACCTGCTGCCCGGCATGGTGCTGGAAGGCGCGGTGACCAACGTCACCAACTTTGGCGCGTTTGTGGATATCGGCGTGCATCAGGACGGTCTGGTGCATATCTCTTCCCTCGCCGACAAGTTCGTTGAAGACCCGCACACCGTGGTTAAAGCGGGTGACATCGTGAAGGTCAAAGTGCTGGAAGTGGATCTGCAGCGCAAGCGTATCGCGCTGACCATGCGTCTGGACGAGCAGCCGGGCGACACCAGCGCGCGCCGCGGCGGCAATGGCGGTGGCCGCGAGCAGCAGCGCCCGGCCGCGAAAGCGGCAAAACCGCGCGGACGTGATGCTCAGCCTGCAGGCAACAGCGCGATGATGGATGCGCTGGCGGCAGCGATGGGTAAGAAACGCTAAGGCTGTCAATGCCCCTCACCCTAACCCTCTCCCCAAAGGGGAGAGGGGATCGCACGGTGCGGTCTTTTCTCCCTCGCCCCCATGGGGAGAGGGTCGGGATGAGGGGACAAATTATACCGTAATATATGAAACCGATTGCATAGCCATATTTAAACCACGAATTATCACCCCGTTAACAAATACTCCTCTTTTCGTTTTCCAGGCAATTCAGCAAATATTGAGCCAGGTCAAACAGGCCGTAAATTAATACCGTAAACAACATTCCGTCACAGTTTTAATATTGCTGATAAAAACTATTCTCATTATCATCCCATAGTAGATAATTTAACCTTTCGTGGAATCAGGCGTTATGCAATTCACTCCAGACAGTGCATGGAAGATTACCGGTTTTACCCGCGAAATTAGCCCAGCCTATCGGCAAAAGCTGCTGTCGCTGGGCATGCTTCCCGGCTCGTCATTCCAGGTCGTGCGCGTGGCGCCGCTGGGCGATCCGGTTCACATCGAAACCCGCCGCGTGAATCTGGTGCTGCGTAAGAAAGACCTCGCGTTAATAGAAGTCGAAGCCTTATCCCGATAACAAGCCAGCGGTTTCAGTGAGTCTAAAAAAATGAAAAAGTTAACTATTGGCTTAATTGGCAATCCTAATTCCGGCAAGACTACGCTTTTTAACCAGCTGACCGGGGCTCGCCAGCGCGTGGGCAACTGGGCGGGCGTGACGGTTGAGCGTAAAGAGGGCCAGTTCACGACAACGGACAACCAGGTGACGCTGGTTGACCTTCCCGGCACCTATTCGTTAACCACCATATCGTCGCAAACTTCGCTCGATGAGCAGATTGCCTGCCACTATATTCTTGGCGGCGACGCGGACCTGCTGATCAACGTGGTCGACGCCTCCAATCTCGAGCGTAACCTTTATCTGACGCTGCAGCTGCTGGAGCTGGGGATCCCCTGCATTGTGGCGCTCAACATGCTCGATATTGCGGAGAAACAAAAGCTGCGTATCGACGTCGATGCCCTCTCCGCGCGCCTGGGATGCCCGGTCGTTCCGCTGGTCTCGACGCGCGCTCGCGGTATTGATGCGCTGAAGCTGGCCATCGACCGTCACCAGGGAAATCATGATATTGAGCTGGTGCATTACGCGAAGCCTCTCCTGCGCGAAGCCAACGTGCTGGCGCAGGAGATGGACAAAAGCATGCCTGCGAAACAGCGCCTGTGGCTCGGCCTGCAGATGCTGGAAGGGGATATCTACAGCCGCGCTTACGCCGGGCATGCGGCCGATAAGCTGGACGCGACGGTGGCCCGTCTTAGCGACGAGCTGGACGACCCGGCGCTTCACATCGCCGATGCGCGTTACCAGGCCATCGCCTCGATTTGCGACGTTGTCAGCAACGCTCTGACGGCAGAGCCCAGCCGCTTTACGGCGGCGGTGGATAGGGTTGTGCTTAACCGCTTCCTCGGTTTGCCCATCTTCCTGCTGGTGATGTACGTGATGTTCCTGCTCGCCATTAACATCGGCGGCGCCCTCCAGCCCATTTTCGACGCCGGTTCCGTCGCGGTCTTCGTCCACGGAATTCAGTGGGTAGGTTACACCCTCCACTTCCCCGAATGGTTAACCATCTTCCTCGCACAGGGGATCGGCGGCGGTATCAATACCGTTCTGCCTCTGGTGCCGCAGATCGGCATGATGTATCTGTTTCTCTCGTTCCTGGAAGATTCCGGCTACATGGCCCGCGCCGCGTTCGTGATGGATCGTCTGATGCAGGCGCTGGGCCTGCCGGGTAAATCCTTCGTCCCGCTGATTGTCGGCTTCGGCTGTAACGTGCCTTCGGTGATGGGCGCACGCACCCTGGATGCGCCGCGTGAACGTCTGATGACCATTATGATGGCGCCGTTTATGTCCTGCGGTGCCAGACTGGCGATCTTTGCGGTCTTTGCGGCAGCCTTCTTTGGCCAGCAGGGCGCGCTGGCGGTCTTCTCGCTGTATGTGCTGGGCATCGTGATGGCGATCCTCACCGGTTTAATGCTCAAGCACACCATCATGCGCGGTGAAGCGTCGCCGTTTGTGATGGAGCTGCCGGTGTATCACGTGCCGCATCTGAAAAGTCTGGCGATCCAGACATGGCAGCGCCTGAAGGGCTTTGTGCTGCGCGCCGGTAAGGTGATTGTCATCGTCAGCATTTTCCTGAGCGCGCTGAACAGCTTCACCCTCAGCGGGCAGGCGGCGGATAATATCAACGACTCTGCCCTCGCCTCCGTCAGCCGCGTCATCACGCCGGTCTTCAAACCGATTGGCGTGCATGAGGATAACTGGCAGGCGACCGTCGGGCTGTTCACCGGTGCGATGGCGAAAGAGGTGGTTGTCGGTACCCTGAATACGCTCTACACCGCCGAGAACATTCAGGAGCAGGAATTTAATCCGGCAGAGTTTCATCTCGGTCATGAACTGCTGGGTGCCGTTGAGGAGACCTGGCAGAGCCTGAAAGACACCTTCAGCCTGAGCGTGCTGGCGAACCCTATTGAGGCCAGCAAAGGTGACGGCGAAATGGCGACGGGTGCAATGGGCGTGATGGGCGAGAAATTTGGCAGCGCGTCCGCGGCCTATAGCTACCTAATCTTTGTTCTGCTCTACATTCCGTGCATCTCCGTGATGGGGGCGATTGCCCGCGAGTCCAGCCGCGGCTGGATGGGCTTCTCCATCCTGTGGGGGTTAAACATTGCGTACTCGCTGTCGACGCTCTTTTATCAAACCGTTAACTTCAGCCAGCATCCGCGCTACAGCCTGGTCTGCATTCTCGCGGTTGTGCTGTTTAACGTGATAGTGCTCGGCCTGCTGCGGCGTGCGCGCAGCCGCGTCGACATCGACCTGCTGGCAAACCGTAAAACCGCCGCGACCTGCTGCAGCAGCCCGGCGGGCGACTGTCACTAAGGAGCAAACCATGGCATCGTTGATTCAGGTTCGTGACCTGCTGGCACTGCAAGGGCGAATGGAGGCGAAACAGCTGAGCCTCAGCCTGCATACGCCGCAGCCGATGATCGATGCCATGCTGGAAAGACTGGAAGCCATGGGGAAAGCCGTGCGGATTCAGGAAGACGCGGACGGCTGTCTCTCCGGCAGCTGTAAAAGCTGTCCGGAAGGAAAGGCCTGCCTCAGGGAGTGGTGGGCGCTGCGTTAACAAAGCCGGGCAGCGATGCCCGGCTTTATCGTATTACTTGTAGACGTCCGCCGTTGCGCGTACGTTTTTGGTCTGCTTTTCAGCGCTGGTGACGACGTAGTACGTTCCGCCCAGCTCATCCGCTTTCTTCGACAGCTCTTTTCTCGCGTCCATCGGCGCGGTGGTGTCAGACGTAGAAATCTCACCAATTTTCGTCAAATTCATACCGGCAACTTTATCTTTTTCCAGCTCTTTTGCCGCAAAGACGCCAAATGACAGTGACCCAATAACCAGAGAAGTGACAATACCTGTAACAAGTTTCATAGCCTGACTCTCCATAGGATTGTTGTTTTGATTATCGTAGGCAGAACAACCGCAACGACATCTGGAGTATGGTTGCGGTGTGTTATTTTTTCCAGGATGGATAGAAAATAATCAGTCTAAACGTTGACTTAACGCAATGAGCGCTGAACAAAATTCCGTCGGATGAGAGATAAACGGGGCATGCGCGGCTTTGGCAACGATCTGCGATTCGCTGTCCGGCCAGAGCGAATCCAGCAGCGGAACCACTTTGCGCGGCACAATCCCGTCGAGATAACCGTAGATGCGCAGGTGCGGCACCGTCAGAGCTGCCAGCGGCTCGCGCAGGTCAACCGTTTTCAGGAGCTCAAGACCGCCGTTAAGCACCTCAACCTCCGGCATCGGCAGCGAAAGCACGGTCTGCTTCAGCGTTCGGGCATCCTTACGCGCGGTGTCAGTGCCCATTGTCTGCAATGCCAGGAACCGCTCTACGGTCCGCTGGAAATCGTCGCTCAGCTGCTGCTGGAAGCCCGCCAGCACGTCAGGCTTGATCCCGGGCCACTCTTCCTTCGCGCTAAAACAGGGCGATGACGCCACCGTCACCAGCGCTTTTACGCGGTCAGGCCGCGACAGCGCAATCTGGCTCGCCACCAGCCCGCCCAGGCTCCAGCCCAGCCAAACCGCGTTTTGCGGCGCAGCGTCCAGAACCTGCTGCGCCATCTCATCAAGCGACAACGCGCCATACCCGCGGCTGCGGCCAAAGCCGGGTAAGTCCACCAGATGCAGCGTAAAATGCGAGGCGAGTTCCTCACGTATGCAATTCCATATCTCTGCATTCAGGCCCCATCCGTGCAGCAGCACAAGATGGCAATTTCCTGTCCCGACGGTCTGCCACCACAGCGTCTTCATCAGTTACTGTTCTCTTTTTTCACATGGAGGTTGCACATGCTAACAGTACCCGGCTTGTGCTGGCTATGCCAAATGCCGCTGGCGCTCAGCGGGTGGGGCGTCTGCTCCGTCTGCACGCGATCGCTGGAATGGCGTATCGGGATCTGTCCACAATGTGGTTTACCGGCCACAAACCCCTCGTTGCCCTGTGGCCGCTGCCTGAAAAAATCCCCGCCGTGGAGCGCGCTGGTGGCCGTGGATGATTATGTTCCGCCGCTGAACAGGCTGATCCACGCGCTGAAGTTTTCCGGGCAGAGCTCGCTGGCACAGCCCCTTGCCAGACTGCTGTTGCTGGCGGTTTTACAGGCGCGACGTCACCGGTCACTGCCGAAAATCGACATGGTGGTGAATGTCCCTTTATACCGACGTCGGCACTGGCGGCGTGGCTATAACCAGAGTGACCTGCTCTGCCGTCCCCTCGCGCGGTGGCTTGGCTGCCGGTATGAGGCCCGCGCGCTGACACGCGTTCATGCCACCGCCATCCAGCATCAGCTCAGCGCCCGGCTTCGCAAAAGAAACCTCAAAAATGCCTTTCGCCTTGAATTGCCGGTCGACGGTCTCCATATCGCGATTGTGGATGATGTCGTCACCACGGGCAGTACCGTTACTGAACTTTCCCGACTGCTTTTGCGAAGCGGCGCCGCGTCGGTTCAGGTATGGTGTCTGTGCCGTACCTTGTAGCCCTTCTTCAATGGGCGTATGATTATACCCAGGTAATTTAGTCAACTATTAGGCCAAAGCTATGATCCGTATTTCCGATTCTGCACAAGCGCACTTTGCCAAACTGCTGGCAAATCAGGAAGAAGGGACGCAGATCCGCGTGTTTGTGATTAATCCAGGCACTCCGAATGCAGAATGTGGTGTTTCTTATTGTCCTCCGGACGCTGTGGAAGCCACCGACACTGCCCTTAAATTTGAGCAGCTCACCGCCTACGTTGATGAGCTGAGCGCACCGTATCTTGAAGATGCGGAGATCGACTTCGTCACCGACCAGCTGGGTTCTCAGCTGACCCTGAAAGCACCGAACGCGAAAATGCGTAAAGTGTCTGACGATGCCCCGCTGATGGAGCGCGTTGAGTATCTGCTGCAATCCCAGATTAACCCACAGCTGGCGGGCCACGGCGGTCGTGTTTCCCTGATGGAAATCACCGACGAAGGTTTTGCCATTCTGCAGTTTGGCGGCGGCTGTAACGGCTGTTCCATGGTCGATGTGACGCTGAAAGAAGGGATCGAGAAGCAGCTGCTGAACGAGTTCCCGGAACTGAAAGGCGTGCGTGACCTGACCGAGCACCAGCGCGGCGAGCACTCTTACTACTAATTCAGTATCCGTCTGTATCGCCCGGTAGCGCTGCGCTTGCCGGGCCTACAGAAATAGTGAGGTCTGATGCCCTCACCCCGACCCTCTCCCACGGGAGAGGGTGAAAACATTAAAAACGGTAACCTCATGGTTACCGTTTTGCGTTTACCTCCCATATGTTGACCTGCGTCTCATAATTCAAATTTACCCTCCCAGGGTGATTCTCAATCAAGTCATGTTACCCGTATCATTCTCGTGGGCACTCAGCATCCTTATAACAGCCGACTAAACTTAATGGTTTCGAAGGCATCAGTATGAGTGCCGTTAACACTCTGTTCCCAGTTGGGACAATCGGAATTTGTCGTTGAAACAATGACGTTACCCATAACAATTCAAAGGCCAGGTAAATCATGCCATTAGTCATCGTTGCTATCGGTGTTGTGTTATTACTGCTCTTGATGATCCGCTTCAAAATGAACGGATTTATCGCTCTGGTTCTGGTGGCACTTGCAGTCGGTCTGATGCAGGGTATGCCGCTGGTTAAAGTTATCAGTTCCATCAAAGCCGGCGTCGGCGGCACGCTCGGCAGCCTGGCGCTGATCATGGGCTTCGGCGCCATGCTCGGCAAAATGCTGGCAGACTGCGGGGGCGCGCAGCGTATCGCCACCACGCTGATTGCCAAATTTGGCAAGAAGAACATCCAGTGGGCGGTGGTATTAACCGGTTTTACCGTCGGCTTCGCGCTGTTCTATGAAGTGGGCTTCGTGCTGATGCTGCCGCTGGTGTTCACCATCGCGGCTGCGGCAAACATCCCGCTGCTGTATGTCGGTGTGCCAATGGCTGCGGCGCTGTCCGTGACTCACGGCTTCCTGCCGCCGCACCCGGGTCCAACCGCTATCGCAACTATCTTCCACGCGGATATGGGTAAAACCCTGCTGTTCGGTACGATTCTGGCGATCCCAACCGTGATTCTGGCGGGCCCGGTTTATGCCCGCTTCCTGAAAGGCATTGATAAGCCGATTCCGGAAGGTCTCTACAGCGCCAAAACCTTCACCGAAGAAGAGATGCCTGGCTTTGGCGTCAGCGTCTGGACCTCTCTGGTACCGGTGATCCTGATGGCGATGCGCGCCGTGGCAGAGATGATCCTGCCGAAAGGTCATCCGTTCCTGTCCGTTGCGGAATTCCTGGGTGACCCGGTAATGGCAACGCTGATTGCCGTGCTGATCGCGATGTTCACCTTCGGCCTGAACCGCGGCCGTTCAATGGATCAGATCAACGATACGCTGACCTCTTCCATCAAAATCATTGCCATGATGCTCCTGATCATCGGCGGCGGCGGTGCATTCAAGCAGGTTCTGGTCGACAGCGGCGTGGACAAATACATCGCTGCCATGATGCATGAAACCAACGTATCGCCGCTCCTGATGGCCTGGTCTATTGCCGCGGTTCTGCGTATTGCGCTGGGTTCTGCGACCGTTGCGGCGATCACCGCGGGCGGTATCGTTGCCCCGCTGATTGCGACCACGGGCGTAAGCCCTGAGCTGATGGTTATTGCCGTCGGTTCCGGTAGCGTGATTTTCTCTCACGTTAACGACCCTGGCTTCTGGCTGTTCAAGGAGTACTTCAACCTGACGATCGGTGAAACCATCAAGTCCTGGTCCGCGCTGGAAACCATTATTTCGGTGTGTGGTCTGGTCGGGGTGCTGCTGTTGAATATGGTGGTTTGATGTAAAAAAGCCGGGTGGCGCTGACGCTTACCCGGCCTACTCGATCCATGCAGGCCCGGTAAGCGTAGCGCCACCGGGCAATAAAAAACCCGCCACTGGCGGGGTTTTTTTTACTTTTTT
>NZ_QFXN01000233.1:0-3420 GCF_003144775.1 Enterobacter sp. CGMCC 5087
CTTAATCAGCTTGTTCACCCCGTCATCGGCAAACATCTTCTCAAGCGTTGTGGACAGCTTGCGACGCCAGTTCTTGTACTGATAGCTGGTCCCCGGAATGTTCACCGGCTCCGCCATATCAATCCAGTCTTCAGGCTGCAGGCCCAGCAGCGCGCTGTTGCTGTCGGCAATATAGCGCTGCAGGCCGCGATTAAGGGTCGCGGTCATCGACATCAATGACGCCTTATGTCCGGCACGTTTCGGCAGACAGCCCTGCTTGTGCAGCGCATCCAGCAGCCCCTGTTTGGAGAGTTCGCGATCCTGATACAGGCCGCGCAGAACCTCTTCATCAGGATACAGACCCAGCGTTTTACCGAGCGTCAGATCGCCGCTTTCCCAATAGCCACGAAGCGTAGGAAGGTCATGCGTCGTCGCGACTGCCATTGACTGTTCAGGGTACGCTTTCGGCGCGCGGAAGGTTTTCTCATGGTCGTTTTCAAAATAGAGCACTTTATAGGAGTAGACGCCGCTGTCGCGGAGCTTGCTGACAATTTCCACCGGCACGGTACCGAGATCTTCACCGATCACCATGCACTGATGGCGCTTGCTTTCCAGCGCGAGGATCGACAGCAGATCGTCAACCGGATACTGCACGTACGCGCCGTGATCGGCCGTTTCACCGTACGGGATCCACCACAGACGCAGCACGGACATCACGTGGTCGATACGCAGCGCGCCGCAGTTCTGCATGTTGGCGCGCAGCAGGTCGATGAACGGCTCGTAGGCGCGCGCCGCCATGACGTGCGGATCCATCGGCGGCAATCCCCAGTTCTGGCCGAGCGGGCCAAGGATATCCGGAGGTGCCCCCACGGAGGCCTTCAGGCAATAAAGCTCACGGTCGCACCAGGTTTCCGCGCCGCCTTCCGCCACGCCCACGGCCAGATCGCGGTACAGGCCAATCGGCATCTTATAGCCCTGGCTCACCTGCCAGCAGGCGGCAAACTGGCTGTACGCCAGCCACTGCAACCACAGGTAGAAGTCCACTTCATCGGCATATTTTTTACAGAACGCTTTTACTTCAGGCGTGTCGACGGACTGATACGCTTCCGGCCAGACCGGCCAGCCCCAGCGCATTTCGTCCTCTTTCACCTGATACGCGTGCAGCGCATCAAACGCCGCCTGCCAGTACAGGCTCTCGCCCTCCTGCGTTACAAACTGGCGGAACGCGGCCATCTGCTCGTCATCACGCTGCGAAAAGCCTTTCCACGCCAGACGCAGCGCGGCCATTTTCAGCGCCGTGACGGTGGAATAGTCCACCCAGTCCGCGTCGCGCGCCTGCTTCAGTGCCTGCTGCGTGGTGCTGAGTTTCCACCACGCCTGCGCCTCTTTGCTGTTTTTGAAGTCATCTAACGCGTTAACGTCGATATAAATCACGTTCAGCCAGCGACGGGACGACGGGCTATACGGGCTGGCGCTCTCCGGGTTGGCCGGATAGAGCGCGTGGATCGGGTTGAGCCCGATAAACGCGCCGCCGCGCTCGCCTACATCCACCAGCATCTTTTTCAGATCGCCAAAATCACCGATGCCCCAGTTGCTGTCGGAGCGCAGCGTATAGAGCTGCACGCAGGCACCCCACAGCTTTTTGCCTTCGAGCAACGCCTGCGGCTCGTAGCAGCGTTTTGGCGCGACGATCACCCGGCAGTGGAAACGACGATCGTCCTGGGTGAGCGTTAAGGTGTGATACCCCTCCGGCAGCTTCGCCGGAAGGTTTAACGTTTTGCCGCCGGTGGCGTGGCCTTTGTGCTGATGCCCCTCTTCGGTGGTAAGCAGCCAGCTAAACTCGCCGCGCCCCTCCACCGCCAGCGGCATCTTTTTGCCTGCGGTGAACACCTTCACGTTCGGCACCGGCGCAACCGACGCTTTCGCGTCGGCTTTGTGCATGGCATCCAGCAAACGTTTTTTGGTGTCGGCGCCAATAGACTGCGGTTTGCCGTGCGCATTAATGTAACTGAGGCTGATCCCCGCCGCCTGCGCGGCGCTGTCCAGACGTTTACTCTCCATCGCGCTTCCTTAGCGTTTTGCCTGCCAGATACGGGCCTGATAATCACGGATTGAGCGGTCAGAGCTGAACATACCGCAGCGGGCGGTATTCAGGATGCACGCGCGGGTCCACGCTTCCTGGTCGCGATACAGCACGTCGACCTGCTTTTGCGCTTCAACGTAGGCCGTGAAGTCCGCCATTACCAGATACGGGTCACCGCCGTGTTTGTCCATGCTGTGCAGCATCTGGTCAAACGCGTGCTTGTCGCCGTCGCTGTATTTACCGCTTTCCAGCTCCTTCAGCACCGCGTCGAGCACCTTGTCTTTCTTACGCCATTTCACCGGGTCATAGCCTTTGGCCTTGATGGCTTTCACCTCTTCCACGGTGTGGCCGAAAATAAAGATGTTCTCTTCGCCCACCTTCTCGGCGATTTCGACGTTGGCCCCGTCGAGCGTACCGACGGTCAGCGCGCCGTTCAGCGCCAGCTTCATGTTGCCGGTACCGGACGCTTCTTTACCTGCGGTAGAGATCTGCTCGGAAATATCCGCCGCCGGGATCAGCATTTCAGCCGCCGAGACGCAGTAGTCCGGCAGGAACACCACCTTCAGCTTGTCGCCCACTTTCGGATCGCTGTTGATCGCCGCCGCCACTTTATTGATGGCGAGGATAATGTTTTTCGCCAGGTAGTAGCCCGGCGCCGCTTTCGCACCGAACAGGAACACGCGCGGCACGCGGTCGGCCTGCGGGTTCTCGCGGATCTCTTTGTACAGCGCCAGAATGTGCAGCAGGTTCAGGTGCTGGCGTTTGTACTCGTGCAGACGTTTGATCTGAATGTCGAAAATGGCATTCGGGTTGATCTCAATCCCGGTACGCATTTTCACGAACTCAGCCAGGCGAACCTTGTTCTCCAGCTTGATCGCGCGGTACTGCTCGCGGAATTTCGCGTCGTCAGCCTGTTTTTCCAGGTGGATGAGCTGGTCCAGATCGTTGGCCCATTCTTTCTTCAGGGTCTTATCCAGCAGACCGGCCAGCAGCGGGTTGCACTGCTTGATCCAGCGACGCGGCGTGATGCCGTTGGTCACGTTGTGGAATTTGGTCGGCCACAGCTGGTGGTATTCCGGGAAGAGATCTTTGACCACCAGATCCGAGTGCAGCGCCGCCACGCCGTTCACCGCAAAGCCGCTGACCACGCACATGTTCGCCATGCGCACCTGCTTATCGTGAACCACCGCCAGCTTCGCCCAGACCGCTTTGTTGCCCGGCCAGGTTTTATCCACCAGGGTTTTAAACTGGTCGTTAATCTTGTTGATGATCTGCATGTGGCGCGGCAGCAGCGTTTTCACCAGCTTCTCATCCCAGCACTCGAGCGCCTCTGGCATCAGAGTGTGGTTGGTGTAGGC
>NZ_QFXN01000234.1:0-41406 GCF_003144775.1 Enterobacter sp. CGMCC 5087
ACGGCTGGTGATGGCCCAGGCGTCGTCCCAGCTCAGCTGATGCTCGTCGATCAGCACGCGCAGCAGTTCCGGGATCGCAATGGTCGGGTGCGTGTCATTGAGCTGAATCACTTCGAAGTCCGGCAGCTGCGCCAGCTTGCGGCCCGCCAGGTGATGTCGACGCAGAATGTCCGCCACGGAGCAGGCGCACTGGAAGTACTGTTGCATCAGGCGCAGCTTTTTACCGGCCAGGTGGTTGTCGTTCGGGTAGAGGACTTTGGTCAGCTTCTCGGCGTCGATGCCCTGCTGCTCGGCGCGCAGGAAATCGCCGTCGTTGAATTTGGTCAGGTTAAACGGATGCGCGTGCTTCGCCTGCCACAGACGCAGCGGCTGCGCCACGCCGTTACGGTAGCCGAGCACCGGCAGATCCCAGGCTTCACCGGTAATGGTGAACGCCGGTTCCCAGAGACCCTGCTTTGTCACTTTCCCGCCAATGCCAACCTGTACGTCCAGCTGCGCGTTGTGGCGGAACCACGGATAGGTATTGCGATGCCAGTCGTCCGGCGCTTCCATCTGATGCCCGTCGGCAAACGACTGACGGAACAGGCCGTACTGGTAGTTCAGACCATAGCCGATCGCCGACTGGCCGACGGTCGCCATGGAGTCAAGGAAACAGGCTGCCAGACGTCCCAAGCCGCCGTTGCCCAGCGCCGGGTCAATCTCTTCTTCGAGCAGGTCGGTCAGGTTAATTTCGTGTTCTTTGAGGACGTCACCGACGTCCTGATACCAGCCAAGGTTCAACAGGTTGTTGCCCGTCAGACGGCCAATCAGGAATTCCATAGAGATATAGTTCACGTGACGCTGGCCTTTAACAGGCTTCGCCACCGGTTGAGCATCCAGCTGCTCTGCGAGCGCACCGCTCACGGCCTGCCACCACTGGTGAGGCGTCATCTCGTTTGCAGCATGAAGGCCAAAACGCTGCCACTGACGCGTCAGGGCAGCCTGGAATTGAGCTTTGTTGAAGGTAGGCTGTGACATAGGGGATCGGCATCCTTTAGAAAGAAAACACAAGTTGGCGCTAGTGTGCCTGGCTCATTTCCCCTCTTCCTCCTCCTGTGGGGGATTAGACAGGGAGGAGTAGCGGGGATGAGCATAAAAGTGTGATCGAGGCCACTCTCAGAGCATAGTTCGAGCGTGCCCGGAAGATAAAAAAGTAATCGGGGAGAATGTCAAAGAAATGAAATGCAGTTTCGGGTGAGATTAATCCGTTCTGAAATGATTACTTACGTAGAATAATAATTTAGTCATCGGGTTACATCTCCGGAGACTATTACTCTCACTCAACTTTACCCACACTTTATTAAATTTGACGTCACTATACCTTTCTGAAACCAGTTTCAGCGCAGCGGCAATGTATACAGACAAGCCAGCGGTGACGCGGCGTTACGGCCCTTTCGAGAAAGTTCCAACATTTGCCTGAATGTTTTGTGACAGAGTGCAAATTCAGAACCACAAAACCCAGACATAACTTGCAATAGTTCTCTTTCTGTTCGACCTTATATCGTATTAATTACGAAGCGCAAAAAAAATAAAATCTCTCGTTCCCCACAGTGAAGTGAAACCTATGTTGATTCCGTCTAAATTAAGTCGCCCGGTTCGTCTTGACCATACAGTGGTCCGCGAGCGTCTGTTGGCTAAACTTTCCGGCGCGCATAATTTCCGACTGGCGCTGGTTACGAGTCCTGCAGGCTATGGAAAAACAACGCTCATTTCGCAATGGGCCGCGGGTAAAAGCGATCTTGGCTGGTACTCCCTCGACGAGGGCGATAACCAGCAGGAGCGTTTTGCCAGCTATCTGATTGCCGCCATACAGCAAGCCACCCATGGACACTGCGTCGCCAGTGAGGTGATGGTGCAAAAGCGCCAGTACGCCAGCCTGTCCTCCCTTTTTTCTCAGCTGTTTATCGAACTGGCCGAATGGCATCGCCCGCTTTACGTGGTGATCGACGATTACCATCTCATCACGAATCCGGTGATTCATGAATCGATGCGTTTCTTCCTGCGCCATCAGCCGGAAAACCTGACTTTAGTGGTGCTGTCACGCAACCTGCCGCAGCTGGGCATTGCCAACCTGCGCGTGCGCGATCAGCTTCTGGAAGTGGGCAGCCAGCAGTTGGCCTTTACCCACCAGGAAGCGAAGCAGTTCTTTGACTGCCGCCTGACATCACCGATTGAGGCCGCCGAAAGCAGCCGTCTGTGTGATGACGTTGCCGGCTGGGCCACGGCGCTGCAGCTTATCGCGCTCTCTGCCCGACAAAACAACAGTCCGGCGCATCAGTCTGCGCGGCGTCTGGCGGGCATCAACGCCAGTCACCTTTCTGACTACCTGGTGGATGAGGTGCTGGACAGCGTCGATCCCTCGACACGTAATTTCCTGCTGAAAAGCTCTCTGCTGCGTTCCATGAACGATGCGCTGATTGTGCGCGTGACGGGCTGTGAAAACGGCCAGCTGCAGCTCGAAGAGATTGAACGTCAGGGCCTTTTCCTGACGCGCATGGACGATCCCGGCGAGTGGTTTAGCTATCATCCGCTGTTTGGCAGCTTCCTGCGCCAGCGCTGTCAGTGGGAACTGGCGGTTGAACTGCCGGAGATCCACCGCGCCGCTGCCGAAAGCTGGATGGCGCAAGGCTTCCCGAGCGAGGCCATCCACCACGCGCTGGCCGCCGGTGATGCCAGCATGCTGCGCGATATCCTCCTCAATCATGCGTGGGGCCTGTTTAACCACAGCGAGCTGACGCTGCTGGAAGAGTCTCTCAAAGCCCTGCCGTGGGAAAGCCTGCTGGAGAACCCGCGTCTGGTGCTGCTGCAGGCCTGGCTGATGCAGAGCCAGCACCGCTACAGCGAAGTGAACACCCTGCTGGCGCGCGCCGAGCAGGAGATGGAAAGCGAGATGGATACCACCCTGCACGGCGAGTTCAACGCGCTGCGCGCTCAGGTGGCCATTAACGACGGCGACCCGGACGAAGCTGAACGGCTGGCGATGGTCGCGCTGGATGAACTGCCGCTGGCTAACTTCTACAGCCGCATCGTTGCGACCTCGGTGCACGGCGAAGTGCTGCACTGCAAAGGCGACCTCACGCGTTCGCTTTCACTGATGCAGCAAACCGAACAGATGGCGCGTCGTCATGATGTCTGGCATTACGCGCTGTGGAGCCTGATCCAACAGAGCGAGATTTTATTCGCACAGGGGTTCCTGCAGGCCGCCTGGGAAAACCAGGAAAAAGCGTTCCAGCTGATTCGTGAACAGCACCTGGAACAGCTGCCGATGCACGAGTTCCTGTTGCGTATTCGCGCTCAGCTGCTGTGGGCCTGGTCGCGTCTGGATGAAGCGGAAAGCTGCGCCCGCCAGGGTGTGGATGTCCTTTCCAGCTTCCAGCCTCAGCAGCAGCTGCAGTGCCTGGCGCTGCTGGTGCAATGCTCGCTGGCGCGCGGCGATCTCGATAACGCCCGCAACCATCTGAACCGCCTGGAGAACCTGCTCGGCAACGGTCAGTATCATAGCGACTGGGTCTCTAACGCCGATAAGGTCCGGGTGATTTACTGGCAGATGACCGGCGATAAAAAATCCGCCGCCAACTGGCTGCGTCAGACGCCAAAACCGGAATTTGCTAACAACCACTTCCTGCAGAGCCAGTGGCGCAACATTGCCCGCGCGCAGATCCTGCTCGGTGAAATAGAGCCCGCAGAGATTGTGCTGGAAGAGCTGAACGAGAACGCGCGCAGCCTGCGTCTGATGAGCGACCTGAACCGTAACCTGCTGCTGCTGAACCAGCTTTACTGGCAGGCGGGTCGTAAAAACGATGCCCAGCGCGTGCTGCTGGAAGCGCTGCAGCTGGCTAACCGCACAGGGTTTATCAGCCACTTTGTGATTGAAGGTGAAGTGATGGCGCAGCAGCTGCGTCAGCTTATTCAGCTCAACACGCTGCCGGAGCTCGATCAGCATCGCGCCCAGCGCATTCTGCGCGAGATTAACCAGCATCATCGGCACAAGTTCGCGCATTTTGATGAGAACTTCGTTGAACGTTTGCTGAACCACCCGGAAGTGCCGGAGCTTATCCGCACCAGCCCGCTCACCCAGCGCGAATGGCAGGTGCTGGGGCTGATCTATTCAGGCTACAGTAACGAGCAGATTGCCGGCGAGCTGGCGGTGGCGGCGACCACCATCAAAACGCATATCCGCAATCTGTATCAGAAGCTGGGCGTGGCGCATCGTCAGGATGCGGTACAGCATGCGCAGCAGCTGTTGAAGATGATGGGGTATGGCGTGTAGGACCTCTGCGGTCTGATGCCCTCACCCCGGCCCTCTCCCACAGGGAGAGGGAGAAAGTTTTGTAGGTCGGGTGAACGCAGCGCCACCCGACACAAGTCCTAGCATAATTCCAGCTGCAAATTATTATCTTTAATCACCTGCATCACGCCCGCTGGCGGCATCACGTCGGTGTAGACCGCATCCACCATGCTGATGCTGCCCATGTTTACCATCGCATTTCGGCCAAACTTCGAATGGTCCACCACCAGCATCACGTGGCGTGAGTTCTCAATAATCGCGCGCTTGGTGCGCACCTCGTGATAGTCAAACTCCAGCAGCGAGCCGTCGCTGTCGATGCCGCTGATCCCGAGAATGCCGAAGTCGAGGCGGAACTGAGAGATAAAATCGAGGGTCGCTTCGCCGATAATCCCGCCGTCGCGGCTGCGCAGTTCGCCGCCCGCGAGGATGATGCGGAAGTCGTCTTTTTGCATCAGGGTATTGGCCACGTTCAGGTTGTTCGTGACCACGCGCAGGTTCTCGTGATCCAGCAGCGCATGGGCGACCGCTTCCGGCGTGGTGCCGATATCAATAAACAGCGTCGCCCCGTTCGGGATCTGGCTGGCGACCTTGCGGGCAATGCGCTCTTTCTCAGCCGTCTGCGTGGCTTTACGGTCATGCCAGGAGGTATTGACCGAACTGGACGGCAGCGCCGCGCCGCCGTGGTGGCGAAGAATGCGGTTCTGATCGGCCAGGTCGTTCAGGTCACGACGGATGGTTTGTGGGCTGACGGCAAACTGCTCCACCAGCTCTTCGGTGCTGACGTATCCCTGTTTTTTTACCAGTTCGATAATAGCGTCATGACGTTGTGTTTGTTTCATCAATTATCCCTGAGAATTATGTTCGTTTTCGCGCATGGAGCGTGTCGGCAAAGGCCATCGCCAGCCCCACGGCCAGCCCGGCGACGTGTGCACCGTTGGCGATAGACATACCAAACAGATCAAACCATCCGGCAATTAGCCATATTAACGCAAAGGTTATTAATCCGCGCTGCAGATAGATGCCGCTTTCCGGATCGCGCTCCCCGCGAAGCCAGACATAGCCCATCAGGGCGTACACGACGCCCGACAGCCCGCCGAACCACGGCCCGCTGAACTTGTGCTGCACATAGCCGCTGAGCAGGGCGCTGATAAGGGTGATAACGATCAGCTTGCCGCTGCCCAGACGCTTTTCAACGGTGCCGCCGAGATACCACCACCAGAGCAGGTTGAAGAGGATATGCATCACCGAGAAGTGCATCAGCGCGTGGCTAAAGTAGCGCCAGACGTCAAACTCAAGAGATGGGTCATAAGGCCAGGCCAGAGCAATCATCACGCTCTGGTCGCCCACCACGTTCATGATAATGAAGACGATAATGCAGGCCGCCATCAGCAGCAAAGTAAACGGACCCGCGCGCTCGCGGATGGTGGCGAGGAAGGGAAAACGGCTGTAGTGCAATCCGCTGTCGGTCTGCCCGGACTGCCAGCTGGCCGCCAGATAGCGCGGGTCGCCGGGGTTCTCAAGAAAACGCGCCAGCTCTTCGTTTACGCGCGCGGCCTGGCTCTCGTCGGCCAGCCAGACGTCGGTCTGTGTATGTTGCTGAATGGTCAGAATAACGCCCTGCGTCGCCATATAGTCGACAAACGCCTGGGCGACGCGCGGGTTGGTAAAAGAGGTGATCATCAACATGGGCAGCGGTCGCTTATTTCCACACAAAAGGGGACAGTATAGCGGGATCAGCGCTCAAAAGCGTATTCCACTTCTGCCGGGAAATGACGATGCCAGGCATCGAAGCCGCCGTCGACGCTGTATACCGCGTCGTAGCCCTGCTGAAGCAGATACTGCGCCGCACCCTTGCTGCTGTTGCCGTGGTAGCACATGACCATGACCGGCGTCTCGAAGTCGTTATCGCGCATAAACGCGCCCAGCGTGTCGTTAGTGAGATGAAACGCGCCCGGCGTGTGGCCCATCGCAAAACTCTGCGGATCGCGGATGTCCACCAGCACCGCTTTTCCCTGGTGCATCTTCTGGTGGGCTTCTTCTACGTTAATACATTCAAACTGATCCATGGTGTTCTCTTTCTGTTGTTCAGGTTGGGTGCGCGCTGATGCCCTCACCCCAGCCCTCTCCCACGGGGAGAGGGAGAAAAGTTAGTCGCACTATTTTACCCCGTAGTGTACGTCCTGGCGGCGGGTAAACGCCATTATGTTATCCATATCACTCTAAATTGTTTTTTTGATGTTACCAAAAGCGCGTTCCTTTGCTATTATGAGCGATATCGAACATTTCTGAGCTTTAACGAAAGTGCATGAGGGTGTTATGGAAACCAAAGATCTGATTGTGATAGGCGGTGGCATCAACGGTGCCGGTATTGCGGTCGATGCCGCAGGACGCGGTTTATCCGTACTGATGCTGGAAGCTAACGATCTCGCCTGCGCGACGTCGTCCGCCAGCTCCAAACTGATTCACGGTGGCCTGCGCTACCTGGAACACTACGAATTCCGCCTGGTCAGTGAAGCACTGGCCGAACGTGAAGTGCTGCTGAAAATGGCACCGCATCTGGCTATTCCGATGCGCTTCCGCCTGCCCCATCGCCCGCATCTGCGTCCGGCGTGGATGATTCGAATCGGTCTGTTTATGTACGATCATCTGGGTAAACGCACCAGCCTCCCGGGTTCGAAAGGTTTGCGTTTTGGCTCAGAATCGGTCCTTAAGCCTGAAATCGTGCGCGGTTTCGAATATTCCGACTGCTGGGTGGACGATGCGCGTCTGGTGCTGGCGAATGCCCAGATGGTTGAGAAGAAAGGCGGCGAGGTGAAAACCCGCACCCGCGCGACCTCTGCCCGTCGTGAAAACGGCCTGTGGATTGTGGAAGCGGAAGACATCGATACCGGCGAGAAATTCAGCTGGAAAGCACGCGGCCTGGTGAACGCTACCGGCCCGTGGGTGAAGCAGTTCTTCGACGACGGCATGCATCTGCCTTCGCCGTACGGCATTCGCCTGATCAAGGGCAGCCACATTGTGGTGCCGCGCGTGCATACCCAGAAGCAGGCCTACATTCTGCAGAACGAAGACAAGCGCATCGTGTTTGTGATCCCGTGGATGGACGAATTCTCGATCATCGGTACCACCGACGTGGAGTACAAAGGCGATCCGAAGAATGTCGAGATCGACGAGAGCGAAGTGGACTACCTGCTCAAAGTGTATAACGCGCACTTCAGGAAGCAGCTGTCACGCGACGATGTGGTCTGGACCTACTCCGGCGTGCGTCCGCTGTGCGATGACGAGTCTGATTCACCGCAGGCGATTACCCGCGACTATACGCTCGATATTCACGACGTTGACGGTCAGGCGCCGCTGCTTTCCGTGTTTGGCGGCAAGCTGACCACCTACCGCAAGCTGGCCGAGCACGCGCTGGAAAAACTGGCGCCGTACTATAAAGGCATTGGCCCGGCTTGGACCAAAGGCGCGGTACTGCCCGGCGGTGATATCGGCGACAATCGCGATGATTACGCCGCCAAACTGCGCCGTCGCTTCCCGTTCATCACCGAAGGGATGGCGCGCCACTATGCCCGCACCTACGGCAGCAATACCGAGCTGTTCCTGGGCGATGCGAAGGACATTGCGGATCTGGGCGAGCATTTTGGCCACGAGCTGTACGAAGCCGAGCTGCGCTATCTGGTTGAGCACGAGTGGGTTCGTCGTCTGGATGATGCTATCTGGCGTCGTACCAAAGAAGGGATGTGGCTCAACGCCGAGCAGCAGTCTCGCGTGGCGCAGTGGTTGCTGCAAAATGCGGGGAAGCGTGAGCTGTCGCTGGCGTCGTAATACGATCGGTGCGGGCTGATGCCCTCACCCTGACCCTCTCCCACAGGGAGAGGGAACAAACACTAAAAACGGCAACCGAGGTTGCCGTTTTGTTTTTACAACCTCACCGGATCAATGTGCCAGATCGTCTCGGCATACTCCTTGATGGTCCTGTCGGACGAGAAATAGCCCATATTGGCGATGTTATACATCGCGGCGCTGGTCCACTTCTCCTGCTGACGGTACAGTTCGTCCACCTTATCCTGACAGTCCACGTAGCTGCGATAATCCGCCAGCACCTGGTAGTGATCGCCAAAGTTAATCAGCGAATCCACCAGATCGCGATAGCGGCTCGGTTCATCAGGGCTAAACACGCCGGTCGCGATCTGCGTCAGCACCTGGCGTAACTCTTCATCCTCTTCGTAATATTGACGCGGCGAGTAGCCTTTCCTGCGCAGCGCCTCCACCTCTTCCGTCGTATTACCGAAGATAAAGATATTTTCTTCGCCCACGTGCTCCAGCATCTCGACGTTCGCCCCGTCCAGCGTGCCGATGGTCAGCGCGCCGTTGAGGGCAAACTTCATGTTACTGGTGCCGGAGGCTTCCGTACCCGCCGTGGAAATCTGCTCAGAGAGATCCGCCGCCGGGATGATCATCTGCGCCAGGCTCACGCTGTAGTTCGGAATGAACACCACCTTCAGCTTGTCGCCAATGTCCGGATCCTGGTTGACCACCTTCGCCACGTCGTTGATGAGATGAATAATGTGCTTCGCCATGTAGTAGGCGGAAGCCGCCTTACCGGCGAAGATCTTCACGCGCGGCACCCATTCGGCCGTTGGATCGGCCTTGATGCGGTTGTAATGGGTGATCACGTGCAGCACGTTCATCAGCTGACGCTTGTATTCGTGGATGCGTTTGATCTGAACGTCGAACAGCGCTTTCGGATTTGCCACCACGTTGAGGTGCATCGCCAGCCAGACGGCCAGACGCTTTTTGTTCAGCAGCTTGGCTTCGCGCACGGCTTTGTTCACCGTCGGGAAATCAATATGCTGTTCCAGCTCGCTCAGCTGGCTCAAGTCGGTACGCCAGGTACGGCCGATATTCTCGTCCAGCACCTCAGAGAGCGGCTGATTGGCCAGCGCCAGCCAGCGGCGCGGCGTGACGCCGTTGGTCACGTTGCAGAACCGCGTCGGGAAGATTTTCGCGAAGTCCGCAAACAGCGACTGCACCATCAGGTTCGAGTGGAGCTCGGACACGCCGTTGACCTTGTGGCTGATGACGACCGCCAGCCAGGCCATGCGCACGCGGCGCCCGTTCGATTCATCAATGATGGAAGCGCGGCTCAGCAGCCCGGTATCGTTCGGGTATTGCTCCTGCAGGGTCTTGAGGAAGTAGTCGTTAATCTCAAAGATAATCTGCAGATGGCGCGGCAGGATTTTGCCGAGCATGTCCACCGGCCACGTTTCCAGCGCTTCGCTCATCAGCGTGTGGTTGGTGTAGGAGAATACCTGACAGGTCACTTCAAACGCGTCATCCCAGCTGAACTTATGCTCGTCAATCAGCAGGCGCATCAGCTCCGGAATGGAAAGCACCGGGTGGGTGTCGTTAAGGTGGATCGCGGTTTTCTCCGCCAGGTTGGCGTAGGTTTTGTGCAGCTGATGGTGGCGGCTGAGGATGTCCTGAATGGTCGCCGAAACGAGGAAATACTCCTGACGCAGGCGCAGCTCGCGGCCGGAGTAGGTCGAGTCATCCGGGTACAGCACGCGGGACACGTTCTCGGAGTGGTTTTTATCCTCCACCGCCGCGAAGTAGTCACCCTGATTAAATTTCCCGAGGTTGATTTCGCTACTGGCCTGAGCGCTCCACAGGCGCAGCGTGTTGGTGGCGTCGGTATCGTAGCCGGGGATAATCTGGTCGTAGGCCACAGCCAGGATCTCTTCCGTTTCTACCCAGCGGGATTTTTTGCCTTCCTGCTGAATACGTCCGCCAAAGCGCACCTTGTAGCGCGTATTGTGGCGCTTAAACTCCCACGGATTGCCGTACTCCAGCCAGTAGTCCGGCGACTCTTTCTGACGCCCGTCGACGATGTTCTGCTTGAACATACCGTAGTCGTAGCGGATACCGTAGCCGCGGCCCGGCAGCGCCAGCGTCGCCAGCGAGTCGAGGAAGCAGGCGGCGAGACGCCCCAGGCCGCCGTTGCCGAGGCCCGGGTCGTTCTCTTCGTCGATCAGTTCTTCTAAATCTAACCCCATCTCTTCCAGGGCGGTTTTGACGTCGTCATAAATACCGAGCGACAACAGCGCGTTGGAAAGCGTGCGGCCAATCAAAAATTCCATCGACAGGTAGTAAACCTGACGCGTTTCCTGCGAGAGCTGGGCGCGATTTGAGCGCAGCCAGCGTTCAACTAAGCGGTCACGCACCGCAAACAGGGTGGCGTTCAGCCACTCGTGCTTGTTGGCGATAACCGGATCTTTCCCGATGGTGAACATCAGCTTGTAGGCGATGGAGTGCTTTAACGCCTCAACGCTGAGCGTGGGTGAAGAGTAGCTAAATGGAGCGTTCATATCAGTAACTTCGCCTCGTTACATCAAGCGTTGATAGAGATCGCGGTATGACTGCGCCGCGACATGCCAGCTAAAGTCCATGGACATCGCCTGACGCTGAACGTAACGCCAGAGCGATGGACGGGACCACAAGACGAAAGCACGCCGAATCGCCCGAAGCAGCGACCAGGCATTACTGTCCTCAAAGACAAACCCGCTGGCGATACCGTCCGCCAGGTTTTCCAGAGAGCTATCGGATACGGTATCCGCCAGTCCGCCCGTACGGCGCACCAGCGGCAGGGTGCCGTATTTCAGGCCGTAAAGCTGCGTCAGGCCGCAGGGTTCGAAACGGCTCGGCACCAGGATGACGTCCGCGCCGCCCATAATGCGGTGCGAGAACGCTTCGTGGTAGCCAATCTGCACGCCCACCTGCCCCGGATGTTCCGCCGCGGCGGCAAGGAAACCTTCCTGCAGCACCGGGTCGCCCGCGCCGAGCAGCGCCAGCTGTCCGCCCTGCTCCAGTAAACCGGGCAACGCCTCCAGCACCAGATCCAGCCCTTTCTGGCTGGTCAGGCGGCTGACCACCGCGAACAGCGGCACTTTGTCGTTAACCTTCAGGCCCATCGCAATCTGCAGCTGGCGTTTGTTTTCCGCTTTGTCCTCCACGGAATCACGTCCATAGCGCGCCGCCAGCAGGAGATCGGTTTCCGGGCTCCAGATCTGTTCATCCACGCCGTTCAGAATGCCCGACAGGCGACCTTCGCGGTGGCGCTGTTGCAGCAACCCTTCCATGCCGTAGCCAAACTCCGGCTGGGTGATCTCACGCGCGTAGGTTGGGCTCACCGCCGTGATGTGATCGGCGTAGTACAGCCCGGCTTTCAGGAACGAGATCTGCCCGTTAAATTCCAGCCCGTGCATGTTATAGAACGATAATGGCAGATCGATTTCACTCATGTGATGGGCATAGTACATCCCCTGATACGCCAGGTTATGCACGGTAAAGACCGATTTGGCCGGATGGCCGCGCGCCGCGAGATACGCCGGGGCAAGCCCGGCGTGCCAGTCGTGCGCGTGCACCACATCCGGGCGCCAGAACGGATCCAGCCCCGTCGCCATTTCTGCCCCGACCCAGCCGAGCAGCGCAAAGCGCAGCACGTTATCGGTGTAGGCGAACAGGTTCGTATCGTGATACGGGCTGCCCGGTCGATCGTATAAGTGCGGCGCGTCGATCAGGTAAATCCCTACGCCATTGTAATGTCCAAACAGCAGGGTGATGCGTCCGGCGAAGGTCTCACGGCGGGTCACCACTTTTGCATCAGGAATACCGCGCCGGATATCCGGAAAGGCGGGCAGCAGGACTCGGGTATCCACGCCTCCGGCGATTTGCGCCGCCGGTAATGCACCCAGAACATCTGCCAGACCGCCCGTTTTTAACAACGGGAACATCTCAGAACATACATGTAAAACCTGCATCATCGCTCCTGTTTGATCTGCAGCTTCCGCAACATTTCCCGTGTGACTAACACGATCCCCTCTTCCGAACGATAGAAACGACGCGCGTCTTCTTCCGCGTTCTCACCAATCACCATCCCTTCTGGAATGACGCAGGCACGATCGATAACGCAGCGACGCAGACGGCACGAGCGCCCTACCCAGACATCAGGCAGTAAGACTGCCGAATCGATATTACAGAATGAATTTATCCGCACGCGGGGGAACAGCACCGACTGCACCACCACCGAGCCTGAAATAATGCACCCGCCGGACACCAGCGAGTTCAGCGTCATACCGTGGCTGCCGGAGCGGTCCTGCACGAATTTGGCCGGCGGCAGCGATTCCATATGGGTACGAATCGGCCAGTTCTGGTCGTACATATCCAGCTCAGGCGTGACTGACGCCAGGTCGAGGTTCGCTTTCCAGTACGCTTCCAGAGTTCCCACATCGCGCCAGTAAGGTTCCGCATTGGGATCGGACTGCACGCAGGACAGCGGGAAAGGATGTGCATACGCCATGCCAGCTTTCGTGATTTTCGGAATGATGTCTTTACCGAAGTCGTGGCTGGAGTTTTCGTCTTTGTCGTCATCTTCCAGCAGCTCATAAAGATAATCTGCATCAAAGACATAAATCCCCATGCTGGCGAGCGATTTGGTGTCATCGCCGGGCATGGTTGGCGGGTTCGCCGGTTTTTCAACAAAGTCGATAATTTTGTCGTCGGCATCCACATGCATCACGCCAAACGCCGTCGCTTCAGCAACGGGCACAGGCAGACACGCTACGGTGCAGCGCGCCCCTTTTTCGACGTGGTCGATGAGCATGTGGGAGTAATCTTGCTTGTAGATATGGTCCCCGGCGAGGATCACGATGTATTCCGCGCTGTAGCGACGAATGATGTCGAGGTTCTGCGTCACCGCATCCGCCGTTCCGCGGTACCAGTTCTCGCCGTGGACGCGCTGCTGAGCGGGAAGGAGATCGACAAACTCGTTCATCTCTTCGCTGAAGAATGACCAGCCGCGCTGGATATGCTGAACCAGCGTGTGCGACTGATACTGCGTAATGACGCCAATACGGCGAATGCCCGAGTTGAGACAGTTGGAGAGCGCAAAGTCGATGATACGGAACTTACCACCAAAGTGAACAGCCGGTTTCGCGCGCTTGATGGTCAAATCTTTCAGACGGGTACCACGTCCACCCGCAAGTATCAGGGCAACCGTTTTTAATGGTAGCTGGCGCGCCAACATTAAGGGATCGTTCTTCTCTAATCTAACCATGACTAACTCCTTTTTTATCATCTTTGGAATACGCACACTCCGTGCGCAGGCCCGTGCCAGACAGCCATTACTACCGGATTATCCGCTCCGGCAAAGGGGGGAACAGCTCGCCATTCCCCTTCAGGTAAAACAATCTCTGCGACGTCATCCGTCGCGTTCAGCGTGACCAGCCATTTATCCGACAGCAGGATTTGCAGGCGTGGTACGCCGTGTTGCCACTCTTGCGCGCTTAACGGTTGCGCGTCTTGATTCAACCAGCGAACGTTGCCGTCACCCTCTTCCCACCAGCGGTCGGCGGTCAGCGCGGGGATCTGCTGGCGAAGATGGATCAGCGCAGCGGTAAAATGAATCAGCCCGCTGTTGGCTTCACCCCAGTCGAGCCAGGTTAACGTGTTGTCCTGGCAATACGCATTGTTGTTACCGTGCTGGCTATGGCCGTGTTCATCGCCTGCCAGCAGCATCGGCGTGCCTTGCGACAATAAAAGCGTTGTCAGCAAAGCATGAACGCTGGCGCGTCGCCGCTCGATGACGTCCAGGCTTCCGCCTAACCCTTCTATACCATGATTAAAGCTATGGTTATTGTTAGTGCCATCGCGATTCTCTTCGCCGTTTGCCTCATTGTGTTTCTGATTGAAACAAACGCAGTCCCTGAGCGTAAAACCGTCGTGTGCCGTCAACAGATTGACGGTGGCCGACGGGCGTTTGCCGTCGCGCTTAAAGAGATCGCTTGAAGCGGCAAAGCGTCCGGCGAACTCCCCCAGCGACAGATTCCGTTCCAGCCAGAAGCGGCGCGCGGCATCGCGGTAGTGATCGTTCCACTCGGCAAACAGCGGCGGGAAATTCCCGACCTGATAACCACCTTCCCCGATGTCCCACGGCTCCGCGATGAGCTTCACCTGCGAAAGCACCGGACAGTTTTTTATCGCCTCAAACAGCGGAGCCTGCTGGCTGAACGCCGGCGTGCGCCCCATTACGGGCGCCAGGTCGAAACGAAAACCGTCGACGTGGAACGTTTCCACCCAGTATTTCAGGCATTCATAAGCAAAATGCGTGACCGCCGGATGGCTGAGGTTGAGCGTGTTACCGCAGCCGGTCCAGTTCTCATAATCGCCATCCTGCCTGATCCAATAATAGCTACGGTTATCAATTCCGCGCATGGAGAGCGTCGGACCGTCGAGATCGCTTTCAGCACTGTGGTTCAGCACGACGTCCAGAATGACCTCAATGCCCGCCGCGTGGAGCGCCTTCACCGCATCGCGAAACTCGTCCCGCGCCTTTTCCGGATGGGCGGCATAGCGTGGCTCAAGCGCGAACATCGCCAGCGGGTTGTAGCCCCAGTAGTTGCTAAGCCCCAGCCGCTGCAGACGCGGCTCGCTGGCGAAATGGGCGACGGGCAACAGCTCCAGAGCGGTGATGCCGAGGTGCTTCAGGTAGGCGATCATGGTGGGATGCCCGAGCGCCTTATAGGTGCCGCGCATCTCTTTGGGGATCGACGGGTGCAGGTACGTCAGCCCTTTGACGTGGGCTTCATAAATGACGGTATTGCCCCAGGGCGTGTGCGGCGGGGCATCGTCTTCCCAGTCATAAAGATCGTTCACCACCACGCTTTTTGGCGCGACGGGCGCGCTGTCGCGGTGGTCGGGCTCGCCGTAGCCCACGTGGAACAGCGGGTCGTCTTTAAATTCACCGTCCACGCGGTGCGCGCACGGATCAATCAGAAGCTTCGCCGGGTTAAACCAGTGGCCCTGCGCCGGCTCCCACGGACCGTGCACGCGAAAGCCATAGTGCATGCCTGGCCGTCCCCCGGCCAGGTAGCCGTGCCAGGTATCCCCCGTGCGCGCGGGTAAATCGTAACGGTGCTCGTTACCTTCCCCATCAAACACGCACAGTTCTACCCGCTCAGCATGAGCGGAAAAGAGGGTGAAATTGACACCCTTTCCGTCAAAACGCGCGCCAAGCGGTTGGGGTTCACCTGCCGTAAGCTGCGTCATTCGCCCTCCCGCATCAGCCAGATGGTGCCAAGCGGCGGCAGCGTCAGGCTCAGGGAGTTGGGTCGCCCGTGGCTTTCGATGGCGTCGCTCTGGACCAGCCCGCCGTTACCGGCGTTGCTGCCGTGATAGTGCATCGAGTCGGTATTCAGGATCTCGCGCCATTTGCCCGGCTGGTTAATGCCGAAGCGGTAGTGTTCGCGCGGCACCGGCGTGAAGTTGCTGGCGACGATGATTTCGTTACCCGCTTTGTCACGACGCACAAAGACAAACACCGAGCGCTCGTGGTCGTCCACTACCAGCCACTCAAAGCCGTACGGATCGAAGTCGAGCTCGTGCAGCGCTTTGTGGTGGCGGTAGGTCAGGTTCAGGTCGCGCACCAGACGCTGCACCCCGTGGTGCCAGTTGTCGCCGCCTTCCAGCAGGTGCCAGTCGAGGCTGGCGTCGTGGTTCCACTCGCGTCCCTGGGCGAACTCATTGCCCATAAACAGCAGTTTCTTGCCCGGGAAGGCAAACATCCAGCCGTAGTAGGCGCGCAGGTTGGCAAACTTCTGCCACGCGTCGCCCGGCATGCGGTCGAGAATGGATTTTTTGCCGTGCACCACTTCATCGTGCGACAGCGGCAGCATGAAGTTTTCGGTGTAGTTGTAGAGCATTCCGAACGTCAGCTTATCGTGATGATACTTGCGGTGAACCGGATCCAGCTTCATGTAGTCGAGCGTGTCGTGCATCCAGCCCAGGTTCCACTTATACCAGAACCCCAGGCCGCCCAACGACGGCGGACGGGAGACGCCCGCAAAGTCGGTCGACTCTTCCGCCATGGTCACGGCACCGTCCACCTGTTCGCCGATAATGCGGTTGGTATTGCGCAGGAATTCAATCGCTTCCAGGTTTTCACGGCCGCCAAACTCGTTCGGGATCCACTCGCCCTCTTTGCGGCTGTAGTCGCGGTAGATCATCGACGCCACCGCATCGACGCGCAGGGCATCAATGCCAAACCGCTCGATCCAGTACAGGGCATTCCCGACCAGATAGTTTGCGACCTCACGGCGACCGTAGTTATAGATCAGCGTGTTCCAGTCCTGGTGATAGCCTTCGCGCGGGTCGCTGTGCTCGTACAGCTTCGTGCCGTCAAACTCTGCCAGCGCGAAATCATCCACAGGGAAATGGCCCGGCACCCAGTCGAGGATGACGTTCAGCCCGGCAGCGTGCGCGGCATCAATGAAATAGCGGAAGTCATCGCGCGTGCCAAAGCGGCGCGTTGGCGCATACAGCCCGGTGGGCTGATAGCCCCAGCTGCCGTCGAACGGGTGCTCGTTGACCGGCAGCAGCTCAAGGTGGGTAAAGCCCATCCATTTGGCATAGGGCACCAGCTGGTCGGCAAGCTCACGATAGCTCAGCCAGAAGTTGTTATCGGTGTGGCGACGCCAGGAGCCAAGGTGTACCTCATAGACGGAGATCGGCGCGTCAAAACGGTTGGCCTGTTTACGCTCCTCCGTCTGGACGACCTTCTCCGGCAGGCCGCAAATCAGCGACGCGGTATCCGGGCGCATCTGCGCTTCGAAGGCATACGGGTCGGCTTTAATGCGCAGCTTTCCGTTGGCGTCGATCATCTCGAATTTATAAAGCTGCCCGGGGTGCGCTCCGGGGATAAACAGCTCCCAGATGCCGCTTTCCCGGCGCAGGCGCATCGGGTGGCGGCGACCGTCCCAGTAGTTGAACTGGCCGACAACGGAGACGCGCTGGGCGTTAGGTGCCCACACGGAGAACCGCGTGCCGGTAATGCCGTCCATGGTATCGGCATGGGCACCCAGGGTTTCATAAGGGCGAAGATGCGTTCCTTCGGAGAGCAGCCAGGCGTCCATCTCTTTAAGCAGAGGGCCGAAGCTGTAAGGATCGTCAATCAGGTTTTGCTGACCGTGCCAGAGAACGGCGAGCTGATACCGAAAAGGGTTTTTACGGCGGGGCATTACGCCCGAAAAGAAGCCACGGGAATCGAGGCATTCAAGATTACCCACCTTGCGGCCGGTTTTGGGTTCAATCACCCAGACTTCTGTGGCATCCGGTAACAGTGCCCTAACTTCAAGGCCATCCTCAGTTTGATGCATCCCAAGCACAGAAAAGGGGTCAGCAAAATGACCCGCAATAAGCGCATTAATCACGTCTCTATCCACACGATCGGACATGGTATTCATCCTGTTTTTTATGTCGTCCTTTTTAAGCGCTCCGGGACGACTTTTAATGTGACCTGAACGGGACAGCACAAAAATGTGCATCCATTCTGCTCCGTTCGAACCTCAGGTAAGAAATGACTCTTCCTTAAAGCATAGCCAACGCTCTAGATGACTCCTGATAAAAAATAAGACATACGCGTGTTACTCCATGTAGTACGCAAAAAAAAGGGGTGAAAATCACCCCCGGTAGTTAACAAATTATTACGCCAGCTGGCGCAGCATGCGGCGCAGCGGCTCGGCGGCGCCCCACAGGAGCTGGTCGCCGACGGTGAACGCGGAGAGATACTCCGGCCCCATGTTCAGCTTACGCAGGCGGCCAACCGGCGTGGTCAGCGTGCCGGTAACGGCAGCCGGGGTCAGCTCGCGCATGGTGATATCGCGATCGTTTGGTACCACTTTCGCCCACGGGTTGTGCGCGGCCAGCAGCTCTTCCACGGTCGGAATAGACACATCTTTTTTCAGTTTAATGGTGAAGGCCTGGCTGTGGCAGCGCAGCGCGCCGATACGCACGCACAGACCGTCAACCGGAATGGTGTTCGCGGTCGCGAGGATTTTGTTAGTCTCAGCCTGGCCCTTCCACTCTTCGCGGGTCTGGCCGTTATCCAGCTGTTTGTCGATCCACGGGATCAGGCCACCGGCCAGCGGTACGCCGAAGTTATCCACCGGCAGCTCGCCGCTGCGGGTCAGGTGAGTGACCTTACGTTCAATATCGAGGATCGCGGACGCCGGGTTTGCCAGCTCGGTCGCAACGCTTTGGTGCAGCTGGCCCATCTGGGTCAGCAGCTCGCGCATATGACGCGCGCCGCCGCCGGACGCCGCCTGGTAGGTCGCCACGGAGACCCACTCAACCAGATCCTGCGCGAACAGGCCGCCGAGGGACATCAGCATCAGGCTGACGGTACAGTTACCGCCGACAAAGGTTTTCACGCCGTTGTTCAGGCCGTCGGTGATGACGCCCTGGTTTACCGGGTCGAGAATGATGATGGCATCGTCTTTCATGCGCAGCGAAGAGGCCGCGTCAATCCAGTAGCCCTGCCAGCCGCTTTCACGCAGCTTTGGATAGATTTCGTTGGTATAATCGCCGCCCTGGCACGTCACAATAATGTCGAGTGCCTTCAGCGCTTCCAGATCGTAAGCATCCTGCAACGTGCCTGTGGTACCACCAAAGGACGGAGCAGCCTGGCCGAGCTGGGAAGTGGAGAAGAAGACCGGGCGGATAGCGTCGAAATCGCGCTCTTCAACCATGCGTTGCATGAGTACAGAGCCGACCATACCGCGCCAGCCGATAAAACCAACGTTTTTCATAGCATTTTTTTCCTGCTGAGGGTGTGTGCTGATTGTGCAAGCCAGTATTGAACTGGGATATGCTTCACATTACAAAATGCTGCCAAAGTCGCAAGCGAAATTAATCGATGATTGCCCGGCAATCAGAAAAAGCGCTAATCATCGAAATAACACTACTAAGTATCAGGGATAATTTAAAGATGAGTGAAATCATTTCCGCGGCGGTTTTATTGATTCTGATTATGGATCCACTGGGAAACCTGCCTATCTTCATGTCGGTGCTGAAGCACACCGAGCCGAAGCGCCGCCGGGCGATCATGATCCGCGAGCTGCTCATCGCCCTGCTGGTGATGTTTATCTTCCTGTTTGCCGGTGAAAAAATTCTCGCATTCCTCAACCTGCGCGCCGAAACCGTTTCGATTTCCGGCGGGATTATTCTGTTCCTGATTGCCATTAAGATGATTTTCCCGAGCGCGGAAGGCAGCAGCAGCGGCCTGCCTGCGGGTGAAGAGCCGTTTATCGTGCCGCTGGCGATTCCCCTCGTCGCCGGGCCAACGATTCTGGCCACGCTGATGCTGCTGTCGCATCAGTATCCGAACCAGATGAGCCATCTGGTGATTGCCCTGCTGATCGCCTGGGGCGGGACGTTTATCATCCTGCTGCAGTCGTCGCTATTCCTGCGCCTGCTGGGTGAGAAAGGGGTGAACGCGCTGGAACGCCTGATGGGGCTGATTCTGGTGATGATGGCAACGCAGATGTTCCTGGACGGGATCCGCGCGTGGATGAAAGGCTAGGTAAACGCAAAACGGCAATCAAAGATTGCCGTTTTTAGTGTTTGCCCCCTCTCCCCGTGGGAGAGGGTCGGGGTGAGGGCATCAGGCCGCAGAGGACACATATTCGTCGGATGGCGGCTTCGCCTTACCCGACCTACAGCAACGCCAGCCCATCTACCCCTTACGAATCAAATACCGGTACGGCAGCGCTTCGGTCTGCTGTGCCACCAGTTCATGCTCCATAAAGGTACAAAAGCCGGGAATATCGCGGGTCGTGGCCGGGTCGTCGGCAATAATCAGCAGCGTCTCACCGGTCTGCATGTTGCGCACGGTTTTGCGTACCATCATTACCGGCTCCGGGCAGCGAAGGCCCTGGGCATCAAGAGTGTGGTCTGGGCTGGAAAACAGGTCGGTCATGGTCTTCTCGGTCTGGTAAAAACGGCTGTAGTTTACGCCCGGTTGCGATCAATGCAAACCAGGTTAACGATTGCGTAAAAACTAACCATTGCAATGTCCTGACAAAGCAGTATCATGCTGCGGTTTTTATTGGGTTCCCTCACCCCAACGTATAAAAAGGTCACAATATGACGTCGTTTTCTGAATCACAGCGCGTAAAAGCGTTGTTCTGGCTTTCGCTTTTCCATTTGCTGGTGATCACCTCTAGCAACTATCTGGTGCAGCTCCCGATCTCCATCTTTGGTTTTCACACCACCTGGGGCGCATTCAGCTTCCCGTTTATTTTCCTCGCGACGGATTTGACCGTGCGTATCTTTGGCGCACCGCTGGCTCGCCGTATTATTTTTTCGGTCATGCTCCCGGCGCTGTTCATCTCGTACGTGGTTTCGTCACTGTTTTATATGGGAAGCTGGCAGGGCTTTGAAGCATTAACCCACTTCAACCTGTTTGTTGCCCGTATCGCCGCGGCAAGCTTTATGGCCTACGCGCTGGGGCAGATCCTCGATGTGCATGTGTTTAACCGCCTGCGTCAGAATCATCGCTGGTGGATGGCGCCAACCGCCTCCACGCTGTTCGGTAACGTGAGCGATACGCTGGCCTTCTTCTTCATCGCCTTCTGGCGCAGCCCGGATGCGTTCATGGCTGAACACTGGATGGAAATCGCGCTGGTGGACTACTGCTTCAAGGTGCTCATTAGCATTGTGTTCTTCCTGCCGATGTACGGCGTGCTGCTCAATATGCTGCTGAAAAGGCTGGCAGATAAATCTGAAATCACGGCATTGCAGGCTGGTTAAGGGTTCGCTTTATCAGTTGTGATAAGATGAGCGAATGAGCCGTTATGGCCGTTTATCGAAAGGAAGAAGTCAATGCGCAATCTGGTTAAATATGTCGGGATTGGCCTGCTGGTTGTGGGTCTTGCAGCCTGTGATAACAGCGACACGAAAACGCCTGCTCAGGGCGCATCCGCAGAGAGCAACGCGACCGGCCAGCCGGTGAATCTGATGGATGGCAAACTCAGCTTCTCTCTGCCAGCCGATATGACCGATCAGAGCGGCAAGCTGGGGACCCAGGCGAATAACATGCACGTTTACTCCGACGCAACCGGGCAGAAAGCGGTCATTGTGATTGTGGGCGACGACACCAGCGAAGATCTGGCCGTCCTGTCCAAACGTCTGGAAGATCAGCAGCGCGGCCGCGATCCGCAGCTGCAGGTCGTGACCAATAAATCCATCGAGCTGAAAGGCCACACGCTGCAACAGCTCGACAGCATCATCTCCGCAAAAGGCCAGACCGCATACTCTTCTGTGGTGCTGGGCAAGGTTGATAATAAGCTGCTGACCCTGCAGATCACCCTGCCAGCGGAAGATCAGCAGAAAGCGCAGACGGCTGCTGAAAACATCATTAATACCATCGTGATCCAGTAACGCTTCACGATGATGACGTGGCCTCCGGTGCCTGCACCGGGGGCCATTTTTTTAGCCGCCACGTCAGCAGCAGCGCAATCACCACCAGTCCCGCCGCGGCAAGATAGATCACCGGAACTCCTGCCCAGGCCATCACCAGCCCCGCCAGCGGGCCGGTAATGCCTAAAGACATATCCATAAACACCGTATAGGTCGCCAGCGCCGCCCCCTGATTCTGCTGCGGTACGGCTTTTACCGCCACCACGCCCAGCGCCGGGAAGACCAGGGAAAAGCCAGCCCCCGCGAGGAACACGCCCACTTTCGCGACCCAGGGCACCATCGCAATTCCGGTCAGCAGCAGCCCGACAATCTCTATCGCAAAGCAGATCATCGCCACGTTCAGTCCGCCAAGACGGTTGATGCCGTTAGGGAAAAGCAGGCGGGCACCAACAAACGCACAGCTAAACAGGGTTAACGCAAAGGCTGCGCCGTCCCAGCCTTTGGCGTCGTAGAACAGGGTAATGAAGGTCGCAATCACGCCGAAGCCGGTGGTCGCCAGCGCCAGGGCCATGCCGTACGGCCAGACGCGCCCCAGCACCGCCCGAAACGGCAGCGGCTTGCCTTTGCTGGCCTTCACTTTCGGGCGCGGCAGCGCAAAGAGGATTGCCAGCAGCGCGACCGCCATAATGGTGATAGCCAGCCCATACAGCCCGCCAAACGCATAGCAGGCCACGCCGAGCGGCGCCCCGAGCGCCATCGCACCGTAGGTGACAATCCCGTTCCAGGAGATCACCCGGCCAATGTGCGGCGCGCCTACCACCCCCACGCCCCACAGCGTTGAGCCGGTTCCCGCCAGACTTTGCCCGATGCCAAGAATGACGCGGCCCAGGCAGAGCAGCGCCAGGCTGACCAGCGGCCAGTGGCCGGTGGTGGCAGCCAGCAGGTAGCTCAGGCCACTAAGGAAACAGCCGCACAATCCCACCACCACGATGCTTTTTGGACCGAACGTGTCCGCGTAGCGCCCGGCATACGGGCGGCTGAGGAGCGTGGCGAAATATTGCAGGCTTATCACCAGCCCCGCCCAGAAGGCGCTGAAGCCCATCACGTCATGGACATAGCCCGGCAGGACCGCCAGCGGCAGGCCAATGGTCAGATAGCTGGCAAAGTTGAAAATCACAACGGAAACGATGCGCAGATTGAGGCGCAGTCCGCTCAGTGCCGGTTCAGCGGCAGGTTCGGGCATGGGGTTCTACCTGGATTTTTTACAACAGTGTTTCACTATTACCACGGCGCAATAAGAAAATCAGCCCCGACTTTCAGATTAACGGTGCCAGACGAAGCGAAGCCCGGGCACTACACTTATCGGGTCATCATATTAAGGAACACGCATGATCGCTAACCCGTCCGACAAAGCAGGACTCCACATCTTATTAAAACTCGCCTGTCTGGTGGTTATCCTTGCGGGTATCCATGCTGCCGCCGATATTATTGTTCAGCTCCTGCTGGCGCTCTTTTTTGCCATTGTGCTAAATCCGCTGGTCACCTGGTTTTTACGCCGGGGCGTCAGCCGTCCGGTAGCCATCACCATCGTGGTTATTGTCATGCTGATTGGCCTGACGGCGCTCTTCGGCGTGCTGGCGGCATCGCTGAGCGAATTCTCCACCATGCTGCCGCAATACAATAAAGAGCTGACGCGTAAAATTGTCGCGCTGCAGGAGATGGTGCCCTTCCTCAATCTGCATATCTCACCCGAACGGATGCTGCGCAGGATGGACTCCGAGAAGGTCATGACCTACGCCACCACCTTGATGACGGGGCTTTCCGGCGCGATGGCCAGCATTCTGCTGCTGGTCATGACGGTGGTGTTTATGCTGTTCGAAGTTCGCCACGTCCCCTATAAGCTGCGCTTTGCGCTGAACAATCCGCAAATTCACATTGCCGGGTTACACCGGGCCCTGAAGGGCGTCTCCAAATATCTGGCGCTGAAAACGCTCCTGAGCGTCTGGACCGGGGTGATTGTCTGGCTGGGGCTGATGCTGATGGACGTGCAGTTCGCACTGATGTGGGGCGTGCTGGCCTTTCTGCTTAACTACGTGCCCAATATTGGCGCGGTGCTTTCCGCCGTGCCGCCGATGATTCAGGCGTTTCTGTTTAACGGCTTCTACGAATGCATGCTGGTCGGCGCGCTGTTCCTCGTGGTGCATATGGTGCTGGGCAATATTCTTGAGCCGCGCATGATGGGGCACCGTCTGGGCATGTCGACGCTGGTGGTCTTTTTATCCTTACTGATTTGGGGATGGCTGCTGGGCCCGGTCGGTATGCTGCTGTCGGTTCCTCTGACCAGCGTATGTAAAATCTGGATGGAAACCACCAAAGGCGGCAGCAAGCTGGCGATCCTGCTCGGTCCGGGGAGGCCGAAAAGCCGGTTACCCGGCTAACCGACCTACCTTTACAGGTAGGTTTAAACCGTCAGTAATACACCATGAATTACCGCGCCCCTAATCCGTCGCGGTATTTTTATTTGCGTTAAGGCGATATTCATTCCGGTTTTAATTACGCCGCGCGCATTACGTTCAAACGCAATTCATGATTTAACGCAAATTATAAAAAATGAAATCCTTATTTATTTTCCATGCTATTATTCCCGCCTTCGCTTCAACGTAATGCAAACATTAATATTGATTAAAAATACGCCTGGCGATAACAAAAAGCCGGATGAATATTATTTGTAAAAACCACTGCCTTTAATTGTTATTATTGATATGGAGTTGTTGATGAAAAAGATCGTTAAATGGTGTGCTGCTGCCGTATTCGTTGGCGCGCTGGCAGGCTGCGCGCGTACTGCGCCAATCGCTCAGGTTCACTCTATTGTCAGCGCGGGCCATACTGCCGATCAGGTAAAAACGGCAATTTTGAAAGCAGGCCAAAAACGCGACTGGATCATGACGGAAACCGGCCCGGGAATGATTAAGGGGCGTCTGCAGTCACGCGATCACTCGGTCCAGGTGAGTATTCCGTACACGGCCACAAGCTATTCAATCAACTATGAAAACAGCCTTAACCTGAAAGCGGCAGACGGTAAAATCCACAAAAATTATAACCGCTGGGTGAATAACCTCGACCACGACATTCAGCTGAACCTCTCCGCTGGCGCCGCGCTGTAATTTTTTTCTAAAGTCGGGCCGCGTATGGCCCGATAACCTCTCTTTATTAGCCTCAAAGGTTACGCAGGAATGTACGAAAAGGACACACTCAGCGCACTGGATGCCATTACCGAAGCGCAACGCATCGCCTTTGCCCCGATGTTATTCCAGACTGCGCTTTGTCTGCGTAACTCAGGCGTTCTCGCCTGGCTCGATAAACAAGGAAAAGAGGGCGCAAGCCTCGAGGAAATAACCGAACACAGCACGCTCGGCAGCTATGGCGTCAGCGTACTGCTGGATATGGGATTAAGCGGTCGAATCGTTACCCAACAGAATGGACGTTATTTTCTGGCGAAAGTGGGCCATTTTTTACTGCACGACGAAATGACCCGCGTAAATATGGATTTCACCCAGGACGTTTGTTATCAGGGGCTATTTCACCTGGCGGACGCCCTGCAGGAGGAAAAACCGGCCGGATTAGCCGTGTTTGGCAACTGGCCAACCATCTACCCGGCGTTATCCCAATTACCAGCTCCGGCGAAAGAGAGCTGGTTCGCCTTCGATCATTACTATTCTGACGCCGCTTTTGACGCTGCTTTGCCATATATATTCGCAAGCTCGCCGACAAAATTGTACGATGTGGGCGGAAATACGGGTAAATGGTCGTTACGCTGCTGCCGCTATGACGAAAATGTTGCCGTGACGATCCTCGATCTGCCGCAGCAGATAGCGCTGGCGCAGGAAAACATCGCAAAAGCAGGTTTTTCTCATCGTATTGCATTCCATGCTGTCGATATGCTTAGCCCAGCAACATTGCCGGGTGACGCCGACGTCTGGTGGATGAGCCAGTTCCTGGATTGTTTCTCTCCGGATCAGATTGTCGCCATGCTGACGCGCGTCGCACAGGCCATGAAGCCAGGCGCACGTTTGTGCATCATGGAGCTTTTCTGGGATGCTCAGAAATTTGAAGCAGCCTCTTTCAGCCTGAATGCCACCTCGCTCTATTTCACCTGTATGGCGAATGGTAATAGCCGGTTTTACAGCGTAGAGAAGTTTTATCGCTACCTGGAGAGCGCAGGTTTCAGCGTTGAACAGCGGCTGGACAACCTTGGGGTCGGTCATACCCTGCTGATATGCACCAAACGTGAACAATAGAGCAGCTTAGCTGCCCGGGTGGCCCAGCCTGCCCTTTGAATACGGTTTTTTTGTCGCGGACGCGCGTAGATGAAATTTTCACTGAACATTATCGACTGGCAGGCGAGAGCGCCAGGACTCAGCGATGCCACAGAGTGGCAGGCGTGGTCGCGCCTGCAGCTGACCGTCGATCCAGCGGCCCCGCTTCCCCGCCTGACCGCTTTACCCATGATGACCGCACGCCGCCTCAACTCAGGCAGTAAGCTGGCGGTGGATATTGGTCTTGCCATGCTGCAAAACCACGCCATTGATGCCGTCGTCTATTCCAGCCGCCACGGCGAGCTGGAGCGCAACGACCGTATTCTGCATGCCCTGGCGACCGGGCAGTCCGTTTCACCCACCGACTTCGCGATGTCCGTGCACAATTCCGCGGTGGGCAATCTTACGATTACCGCACGCCAGGCCATCGTCTCGTCATCCATTTCTGCCGGGCTGGACACCTTCCAGCAGGCCTTATATGAAGTGCTGAGCCTGCTGCATGCGGGCTATTCCCGCGTCCTGCTGGTCGATTTTGACGGCGCGCTGCCGGAATTTTACCATCCGGCGCTACCGCCGCAGATGCCCACCTGGCCTTACGCGCTGGCGCTGGTGATTGAATCCGGCAACGGAATGCAGTGTGAAACCCATAGCGGCAGCACGGGTGAAGAACCCGCCCTGCCGCAAAGCCTGATGTTCCTGCAGCGCTATCTCAGCGAGGAACGTCAGTTTGCGGTGCCCGGCGAACGTTTGCTGTGGCAATGGACGCGCGCATGAACCGCCTGGCTGCCCGTATCAACTGGCTATGGCGTCTGGCGATGACCGGCTTCTGCTTCGCGCTGTTTGGCGTGGGCGGACTGCTGCTGTCGCTGGTCTGGTTCAACCTGCTGCTGATCGTCCAGCGCGACCGCGCCAGCCGTCGCCGCCTGGCGCGTCGCAGCATTGCGGCCAGCTTCCGCTTCTTCCTGACCGTGGCGCGCGGCCTCGGCGTACTGGACTATCGCATTCACAATCTTGACGCGCTGCGCAGCGATCGGGGTTGTCTGGTGGTGGCTAACCACCCCACGTTAATAGACTACGTGATTCTGGCGTCGGTGATGCCCGAAACCGACTGCCTGGTGAAAAGCGCGCTGCTGCGCAATCCCTTTGTCAGCGGCGTCATCCGCGCGGCGGATTATCTGATTAACAGCGAAGCCGAGCCCCTGCTCGCGGCCAGCCAGCAGCGTCTGGCTCAGGGCGACACGCTTTTAATCTTCCCTGAAGGCACGCGTACCCGGTTTGGCGAGGCTATCTCCCTCCAGCGCGGCGCGGCAAATATCGCCGTGCGCTGTAACAGCGATCTGCGGGTGGTGCTGATCCACTGTAGCGAACACCTGCTGGATAAAAAAAGCCGCTGGTATGATGTACCGCCAGAAAAACCTGTTTTCACCGTGGATGTCCGCGACCGCGTGAACATCGACGAATTTTACGATGCAAATGAACAAGAACCGGCGCTGGCGGCAAGGCAGTTAAACCGGCATCTGCAGCATCGATTAACATCAGGCCTTCAATCTTTGTCAGGAATTAATGATGCAAGCGCTTTATCTTGAAATTAAGAATCTCATAATCACCACGCTGAATCTGGACGAGCTTACCGCAGAGGATATTGATACCGATGCCGCGCTGTTTGGCGATGGGCTGGGTCTGGACTCCATTGATGCGCTGGAACTGGGTCTGGCGGTAAAAAACCAGTATGGCGTGGTGCTTTCTGCCGAAAGCGAAGAGATGCGCCAGCACTTCTTTTCCGTCGCCACGCTGGCGTCCTTTATCAACGCTCAACGCGCCTGAGATGTGAACGATGACTGAACAAGAAACCATTTATCAGGAAGTCTGCGGCCTTCTGACCAGGCTCTTTGAAATCGACCCGCAGGACATTACGCCCGAAGCCCGTCTTTACGAAGACCTGGAGCTGGACAGCATTGACGCGGTGGACATGATTGTTCATCTGCAGAAGAAAACGGGCAAGAAAATCAAGCCGGAAACCTTCAAGTCGGTTCGTACCGTTCAGGATGTGGTAGACGCCGTCGAACAGCTTCTGCGCGAAGAGTAAGACCTCGTGCGTGGTGGACGGACGTTCCCGGTCATCCCACTGCTGACGGGGCTGATGCTGCTGGCGTGGCCCTTCCTGATTGGATTTGGGCTAACCCACAACAGCCTGCAGTGGCTGTTGCCGGTGATGGCGCTGGTATTGCTGCTGCGGCTGCGCCAGGCGCGGCGGAACGCCGGCCCGATGCGGTATGTGGTTCAGTGCGTGGCGCTCGCGGGCATCGCGCTCTGCGCGGCAAGCTACCTGCTGAAAACCCACCAGTGGCTGCTGTTCTACCCCGTGGTTGTCAACCTTGTGATGCTGGCCGTGTTCGGCGGTTCGCTGTGGACCGCGATGCCGCTGGTCGAGCGACTGGCGCGCCTGCGCGAGCCAAACCTGCCCCCGGAGGGCGTGCGCTATACCCGCAAGGTGACCCTCGTCTGGTGCGGCTTTTTCATCGGAAACGGCGCGATGGCGCTGTTCACCGTGCTCCACGGCGACATGCGTTTGTGGACGCTGTGGAACGGTATGATGGCTTATATCCTGATGGGAACACTGATGGCGATCGAGTGGCTGGTGCGCCAGCGGGTGATTAAAAAAGAGATGCACAATGACTAACCCCCTTCCGCTGGGCCAGTGGTTAAATGCGCCCCGCCCTGACGATACGCCCGTTGCCTGGCTTGACGATCGTACCTGGACGCTTGGCCAGCTGCGCCACGACGTGACCTTGCTGGTCGACACCCTGCGTCAGCAGGAAGGCGAGCGCTGGGCGCTGTGCTTTGAAAACAGCTACCTGTTTATCGTTGCGCTGCTGGCCTCGCTGCATGCCGGTAAAACGCCGGTCATCCCCGGCCATAGCCGCGTCTCGCAGCTTGAAGAACAGCAGTCGTTGTTTAGCGGCGTTCTGAGCGATCGGACTCTCGGTTTCCATGGCAAGCTGATTGTGGTGGCCTCCAGCCATCAGACGGCTCGCCGCTGGGCGCCCCTGCCGGAGATTGACGAAAGCCGCTTCGTTGAGCTGTTCACCTCCGGCTCCACGGGTACCCCGCGCCGGGTGATTAAGCACATCGTCAGCCTGGATCGCGAAGCCCGTCTGCTGGCTGACCGCTTCGGCGAGCGTCTGACCGGCTGTAGCGTTGTCGCCTCGGTCGTACCGCAACATCTGTACGGCCTGACATTCCGCATCGTATTGCCGATGGCGCTGGGCCTGCCGCTGCATGCCGCGATGCTCTACTACGCAGAGCAGCTGGCCGCCCTTCCTCATGACAAACACTACCTGTTCATCAGCAGCCCGGCGTTCCTGAAGCGCCTGGATACGGAACTGCCCGCGCCGCCCGTCAGAATGCTGATTTCAGCAGGGGGCATGCTGCCCTGGTGTGACGTTTCCACCACCGCGGGCTGGCTTAACATCTGCCCGGATGAAATTTATGGCAGCACCGAAACCGGGATCCTCGCCTGGCGCCATCGCCAGCAGGATAATGTGCCGTGGCTTGCCTTCCCCGGCGTTATCTTCCATCAGGAAGATGATGCCTGTCGCGTCACGTCGCCACTGATCCACGAGGCTGAAGGACTCCAGCTGGACGATATCCTGCACTTCGACAGCGAGGGGCTGTTCAGCATCGCCGGTCGTCGCGGGCGGGTGGTCAAAATTGAAGAAAAGCGCATCTCGCTTAACGAGATCGAACGTCGCCTGCTGGAGATCGACGGCATTTGCGAAGCGGCTGCGCTGCCGGTCACGCGCGGGGGCCGTCAGGGGATTGGCGCACTGCTGGTCCTGGACGAAGCGGTTCGCCAGCGCGGCTATATGCAGGATAAAAAAGCGCAGGAGTTCGCCTGGCGTCGCGCGCTCCTGCCGTGGCTTGAACCCGTCGCCGTTCCGCGCTACTGGCGCATTGTCGATGAAATGCCGGTAAACAGTATGAACAAGCGTGTCTATGCGCAGTTAGAGGAGTTATTTCATGAAAATTCATGAAATTGAGCGCCGCCAGACACAGCCGGAGAAGCTGGAAATCATTTTGCATCTCGACGCGGCGCTGTTCTGGTTTCAGGGCCATTTTGCCGTACAGCCGCTGCTGCCCGGCGTTGCGCAGCTTGACTGGGTGATGCACTACGCCACGACGTTACTGGCGCCGGGCTACCGCTTTCACAGCATTCAAAACGTGAAGTTCCAGGCGCCTCTGCTGCCGGAAACCACGGTGACGCTGGTGCTTGAGTGGCATGCCGAACGTCAGATGCTGACCTTCAGCTACCAGCGTCACGCCGGAGCGGAGCGCCATACCGCCAGCAGCGGGAAAATTCGGCTATGTCAGTAACCTTCCGCCCCTGCGTGCTGATCCCGTGCTACAACCACGGCGCCATGATCGCCCGCGTGCTGTCGCGTCTCGAACCATTCGGCCTGCCGTGCCTGGTGGTGGATGACGGCAGCGAAGCGAGCACCCGTCAGGAGCTCGAGCGCCTCGCGGCGGAGCAGCCACAGGTAACGCTGGTCCGTCTGGCACAAAACGCCGGGAAAGGTGCCGCGGTCATCAGGGGGCTGGAGGAGTGCGCGCGCGCGGGCTATACCCACGCCGTGCAGGTGGACGCGGACGGTCAACACGCCATCGAAGATATCCCCAAACTGCTGGCGCTGGCGGAGCGCCACCCGGATGCGCTGATTTCCGGACAGCCCATTTACGATGATTCCATTCCACGCTCGCGGCTCTACGGACGCTGGGTAACCCACGTCTGGGTGTGGATTGAGACCTTATCCCTGCAGCTTAAAGACAGCATGTGCGGCTTTCGGGTCTACCCGGTCTCGCCCACGCTGCGGCTGGCAGCGCGTGAAACGCTCGGCAAACGGATGGACTTTGACACCGAAGTGATGGTCCGTCTCTACTGGCAGGGCAACACCAGCGTCTTTCTGCCCACCCGCGTCACCTATCCGCAGGACGGGTTGTCCCACTTCGACGCGTTAAAAGATAACGTGCGGATCTCCCTGATGCATACCCGGCTGTTCTTCGGCATGCTGCCCCGCATGCCCGGCCTGCTTTTCCGTCGACGCCGCCAGCACTGGGCGCAGCAGGACGAGGTCAAGGGCCTGTGGGGCATGCGCCTGATGCTGCGCGTCTGGAAGCTGATGGGGCGCCGGGCCTTTACCGTGCTGCTGTGGCCGGTAATCGGCGTGTACTGGCTTATCGCGCGTCCGGCGCGCCAGGCCTCGCGGCAGTGGATTGAGAGAGTGAAGCAAGAGCTGCGTCAGCGGAACATGCCCGTTCCCCCGCGGCTCAACAGCTTTTTCCATTTCATGCGCTTCGGCAACGCGATGCTGGATAAGGTCGCCAGCTGGCGCGGTGAGCTGAAGTTTGATCGCGACGTGGTCTTTGCCCCCGGCGCGAGCGAAACGCTTAATATCGCGGCGCCGCAGGGCAAGCTGCTGCTGGCCTCGCACCTTGGCGACGTAGAAGCCTGCCGGGCGCTGGCCCAGCTGGACGGCAGCAAGATTATCACCGCTCTGGTCTTCAGCGAGAACGCCCAGCGTTTTAAGCAAATTATGAGCGAAATGGCGCCCCAGGCGGGCGTGAATTTGATGTCGGTTACCGACATCGGCCCGGACACCGCGATTGCCATCAAAGAGAAGCTTGATCGGGGAGAATGGGTCGCGATTGTGGGCGACCGCATCGCGGTGAATCCGCAGCGTGGTGGTGAGTGGCGAGTGATCTGGAGTCCGTTCATGGGCCAGCTAGCACCGTTCCCACAGGGGCCGTTTATCCTGGCCTCCATCCTGCGCTGCCCGGTGGTGCTGATTTTTGCCCTGCGCCAGCAGGGTAAGCTCGTCCTGCACAGCGAACCGTTTGCCGACCCGCTGCGCCTGCCGCGCGGTGAACGCCAGCAGGCGCTGCAGGATACCGTCGATCGCTACGCGCAGCGGCTGGAGCATTACGCCCTCATGTCGCCGCTCGACTGGTTTAATTTTTTCGATTTCTGGCATCTGCCAGAGTCCAGAGAGAAGGAGTAAAGGGTGCTGACCGATCCCCGCTTTACGACTGAAGTTGAGATCACCGTTCCGTTCCACGACGTCGATATGATGGGCGTGGTCTGGCACGGTAACTATTTCCGCTACTTTGAGATCGCCCGCGAGGCGCTGCTCAATCAGTTTGACTATGGCTATCGCCAGATGAAGGCCTCCGGCTACGTCTGGCCCGTCGTCGATACCCGGGTGAAATACCGCGATGCGGTAACCTTTGAGCAGCGTATTCGCGTCCGCGCGCACGTTGAAGAGTATGAAAACCGCCTGCGCATTGCCTATCAAATTTTCGATGCGCAGACCGGCAAACGCACCACCACCGGTTACACCATCCAGGTAGCGGTGGAAGAAGCCACCCGCGAGATGTGCTTTGTGAGCCCGGCAATACTGTTTGAACGAATGGGAGTGACGCCATGAGATGGTTGCCTTTGCTGGCGCTGATCGTCAGCCCGCTGGTCAGCGCCGTGACGCTGGATGAACTGCAGCAGCGCTTCACCGGGCAGCCCGTCGTGCGCGCGCACTTCGAACAGGTTCGCACCATAAAAGATATGCCGCAGCCGCTGCGCTCGCAGGGCGAGATGCTGATCGCCCGCGACAGCGGCCTGCTGTGGGATCAAAAAGCGCCGTTTCCGATGATGCTCCTGCTGGACGACAAGCGGATGGTTCAGGCCATTAACGGCCAGCCGCCGCAGACCGTCACCGCCGACAATAATCCGCAGATGTTCCAGTTCAACCATCTTCTGCGGGCCCTGTTCCAGGCCGACCGCAAGGTGCTTGAAGAGAACTTCCGCATCGATTTTAAAGACCTGGGCGCGGGCCGCTGGTCGCTGGTGCTTACGCCAAAAACGACGCCGCTGGACAAGATTTTCGCCACCCTCGATCTGGGCGGCGCGACCTATCTGGAGACGATTCGTCTCAACGACAAACAGGGCGACCGTACCGATATCGCCCTTTCACGCCACCAACTGACGCCCGCCAGCCTGACCGATGACGAACGCCAACGCTTTGCCGCACCGTAAATCCCTGCGCCCGGCGCTGCTGTGGGCCACGCTATGCCTGATTCTGCTGGGCGTGCTGCTGTCGCTGCTGCCCGGTGCGCGTCTGAACAGCAGCGTGCTGGCCATGCTGCCGAAGCAGACGCTGGGGGCGATCCCGCCGGCGCTCAACGACGGGTTTATGCAGCGTCTCGACCGCCAGCTGGTCTGGCTGGTCAGCCCCGGCAAAGAGCCCGATCCGCGCGTGGCGCAGCAGTGGCTGGCGCTGCTGCAAAGTAGCGATTCGCTCAGCGAGGTCAAAGGCCCGATGGATGCCGCCGGGCAAAAGGCCTGGGGAGAGTTCTTCTGGCAGCACCGGAATGGCCTGATCGATCCCGCCACCCGCGCCCGCCTGCAAAACGGCGGAGAAGCGCAGGCGCAGTGGATTTTATCTCAGCTCTATTCGGCCTTTTCCGGCGTCAGCGGCAAAGAGCTGCAAAACGATCCCCTGATGCTGATGCGCGGCTCGCAGCTCGCTCTGGCGCAAAACGGCCAGAAGCTGCGGCTGATGGACGGCTGGCTGGTCACACAGGATGAGGCGGGAAACTACTGGTATCTGCTGCACGGCGAGCTGGCGGGCTCGTCATTTGATATGCAGCAGACCCACCGGCTCGTGACGACGCTTAACGCGCTGCAGGAGAGGCTAAAAGCGCGTTTCCCGCAGGCGCAGCTGCTTTCGCGCGGGACCGTGTTCTACAGCGATTACGCCAGCCAGCAGGCCAAACGCGACGTCTCGACGCTGGGCATCGCCACCCTGCTTGGCGTGTTCCTGCTCATCGTGGCGGTGTTCCGCTCTCTGCGCCCGCTGCTGCTGAGCGTGCTCTCCATTGCCATCGGCGCGCTGGCGGGTACGGTGGTGACGCTGCTGCTCTTTGGCGAACTGCACCTGATGACGCTGGTGATGAGCATGAGCATCATCGGTATTTCAGCCGACTACACGCTCTACTACCTGACCGAACGGATGGTGCACGGCGCGGAGCATTCCCCCTGGCAAAGCCTGGCCAAAGTGCGCAATGCGCTGCTGCTGGCGCTGCTGACGACCGTTGCCGCCTACCTGATTATGATGCTGGCCCCCTTCCCCGGGATCCGCCAGATGGCGGTGTTCGCCGCCGTGGGGCTGAGCGCCTCCTGCCTGACGGTGATTTTCTGGCATCCGTGGCTGTGCCGCAGTTTACCGGTGCGCCCGGTTCCGCTGATGGTCCTGATGCTGCGCTGGCTGGCCGCCTGGCGACGCAATAAAAAACTGTCCGTTGGTTTGCCCGTCGCGCTGGCGCTGCTCTCCGCCGTGGGGATGAGCACCCTGAGGGTGGACGACGACATCGCCCAGCTGCAGGCCCTGCCGAAAGATATTCTGGCGCAGGAGAAGGCCATTACCGCCCTGACCGGACAGAGCGTCGATCAGAAATGGTTTGTGGTGCATGGCGCCTCGCCTCAGCAAACGCTGGAGCGGCTGGAAGCCTTTACCCCGGCGCTGGCACAGGCGCAGAAAGCCGGAGAGATCGCCCGCTGGCGTACCCTGCCGCTGAACTCGCTGGCGCGCCAGAAAAGCGATCTGAAGCTACTGCGCGAGGCTGCTCATGCGGTGACGAACGTGCTGAAAAGCGCCGGGCTCAGCGCCGTATCCCCAAACCTCGATGCCATGCCGGTCAGCGTGGACGCGTGGCTTAAAAGCCCGGCCAGCGAAGGCTGGCGTCTGCTCTGGCTGACCCTGCCCAACGGGGAAAGCGGCGTGCTCGTGCCGGTGGACGGCGCGAAAAACAGCGCTTACCTCGGTGAACTGGCTGCGCGCCATGACGGCGTCGTCTGGGTCGATCGCAAAGCCAGCTTTGACAGCCTGTTTGCCCTCTACCGCACGCTGCTGACGGGGCTACTGTTTGCCGCGCTGGCGGTGATTGCCTGCGGGGCGATGCTGCGCCTCGGCTGGCGTAAAGGGCTGATAAGCCTGGTGCCGTCCGTGCTGTCGCTGAGCTGCGGCCTGGCGGTGCTGGCCGCAACGGGCCACCCGGTGAATCTGTTCTCACTGCTGGCGCTGGTACTGGTGCTCGGCATTGGCATTAACTACACGCTGTTTTTCAGCAACCCGCGCGGTACGCCGCTGACCTCGATGCTGGCGATTACACTGGCCATGATGACCACGCTGCTGACGCTGGGCATGCTCGTCTTCAGCGCCACCCAGGCCATCAGCAGCTTTGGCATCGTGCTGGTGAGCGGTATTTTTATCGCCTTCCTGCTGGCTCCGCTGGCGATGCCGGATAAGAAAGAGAGAAAACGTAAATGAACGCTTTTTATCGCGCCGTCGCGCTGGCCGCGGCGCTGCTGCTGGCGGGCTGCAGCCATTCGACCGATACCAAAGAGACGCGGCCTCAGGCCTGGCTCCAGCCGGGCACCAAAGTGACGCTGCCGCCGCCCGGCATTAGCCCGGCGGTCAGCTCCCAGCAGCTGCTGACAGGCAGCTTTAACGGACAAACGCAGTCCCTGCTGGTGATGCTCAACGCGGATGCGCATAAGGTCACGCTGGCCGGGCTCTCTTCCGTGGGCATTCGTCTGTTCCTGGCAACGTACGATGAGACCGGTATTCATACCGAACAGTCGATCGTCGTGCCACAGCTGCCGCCCGCCAGCCAGGTGCTGGCCGACGTGATGCTCAGCCACTGGCCGATTAGCGCCTGGCAGCCGCAGTTGCCGAAGGGCTGGACGTTAACGGACAATGGCGATCGGCGCGAGCTGCGCAACGCCAGCGGCAAGCTGGTGACGGAGATTGTCTACCTGCAGCGCAAAGGCAAGCGCGAGCCGATCAGCATCGAGCAACACGTCTTTAAATACCACATCACCATTCAATATCTGGGTGACTGAGATGATTTATATATCCGCTGTTGGCATGGTCAACGCGCTGGGCAACTCGCCTGACGAGATTGCCGCGAACCTGACGGCAGGCGTGGCGCCGGGGATGCACGCCCGGACCGGCTGGTTGCAGGGTTTACCCGAAGCCGTACTGGGCGGCGTGGAAGGCGAGCTTCCGCCCATCCCGGACGCCTTCTCCGCACACCGCACCCGCAACAACCAGCTGCTGCTGGCCGCGCTGGCGCAGATTCAGCCCGCCGTCGACGAGGCTATCGCCCGCGTCGGTCGCGACCGCGTGGCCGTGGTGCTGGGAACCAGCACCTCCGGGCTGGATGAAGGCGATGAACACGTACAGCGCATGACCCATGGCGAAGCGAGCACGCGCTGGCAGTATCCGCAGCAGGAGCTTGGCGATCCGTCCCGCTTCCTCGCCAACTGGCTTCAGCTCGAAGGTCCGGCCTATACGATCTCCACGGCCTGCTCTTCCAGCGCGCGGGCGATGATCGGCGGCAAACGTCTGATTGAAGCCGGGCTGGTGGACATCGCCATCGTCGGCGGGGCCGATACCCTGAGCCGGATGCCCGTCAACGGCTTTAACAGCCTTGAATCCTTCTCCCCTACGCTCTGTGAACCCTTTGGTCGCGACCGCCAGGGCATCACCATTGGTGAAGCCGCCGCGCTGATGGTATTGAGCCGGGAGCCCGCCGACGTGGCGCTGCTCGGAACGGGCGAATCCAGCGATGCGTACCATATTTCCGCCCCGCATCCTCAGGGTGAAGGGGCGATAAGGGCTATCAAACAGGCGCTTAATGAAGCGGGTATGCAGCCGCAGGATATCGGCTACATCAACCTGCACGGCACGGCCACGCCGCTCAACGATCAGATTGAATCGCAGGTGGTGCACGATCTCTTCGGGGAAAGCGTGCCGTGCAGCTCAACCAAACACCTTACCGGCCATACGCTGGGCGCCGCCGGTATTACCGAAGCGGCCCTGAGCTGGCTGATTCTGACGCGCGATCTGCCGTTGCCGCCGCAGGACTTCGCCCGCTACGCGCCGGACGACACGCTGGCGTCGTGCGGCCTGCTGCACCAGCGCGCCGCTCTGAAAAAGCCGGTCATTTTGTCTAACTCGTTCGCGTTTGGCGGCAATAACGCCAGCATCCTGCTGGGGAGAGCCTCATGAGCTACTTATCACCCGAAGCCTACCTGCCGCACGAGGCGCCAATGATGCTGCTTGGGTCCGTTGAGTGCGTTACGGACGACACAGCGGTCTGCCGCGTGGCCGTCAACGGGCAAAGCGTGCTGGCGCCGTTTCTCAATGCCGATGGCGACCTGCCGGGCTGGTACGCGCTCGAGCTGATGGCGCAGACCGTCGGCGTCTGGTCAGGCTGGCATCGCCAGCAGCAGGGGCAGGATCATATCGCGCTGGGCATGGTGCTCGGCGCGCGCGAGCTGGTCTGCGCCAGCGGGCATTTCGCCGCAGGCCTGACGCTGGACATCACCGTTAAGCTGCTGATGCAGGACGAACGCTTCGGCAGCTTTGAATGCGCGATTTCCGCGAATGAAGAGACGCTGGCCACGGGCCGGGTCAACACCTTCCAGCCGAGCGCAGAAGAATTAACATCGCTTTTTAATCAGGGATCTAACGCATGAGTCGTTCCGTACTGGTCACAGGGGCCAGCAAAGGCATAGGGCGCGCCATTGCCCGCCAGCTCGCCGCCGACGGGTTTACCGTAGGCGTGCATTACCATCGTGATGCCGCAGGCGCGCAGGAGACGCTGGACGCCATCACGCAGGCGGGAGGCAACGGTCGTTTACTCGCCTTTGATGTGGGTAACCGCGAACAGTGCCGCGAGGTGCTGGAGCAGGAGATTGAAGCCCATGGCGCATGGTATGGCGTGGTCAGCAACGCCGGAATTACCCGCGACGGCGCCTTTCCGGCGCTGAGCGAAGACGACTGGGACAGCGTGATCCACACCAATCTCGATAGTTTTTATAACGTCATTCACCCCTGCATTATGCCGATGATTGGCACCCGTAAAGGGGGGCGCATTATCACCTTATCGTCCGTGTCCGGCGTGATGGGCAACCGCGGACAGGTGAACTACAGCGCGGCCAAAGCGGGCATTATCGGCGCCACCAAAGCGCTGGCGATTGAGCTGGCAAAACGCAAAATCACCGTCAACTGCATCGCCCCGGGTCTGATTGATACCGGCATGATTGAGATGGAAGAAGCCGCGCTGAAGGAAGCGATGTCCATCATCCCAATGAAACGTATGGGCCAGGCTGAGGAGGTCGCCGGGCTGGCAAGCTATCTGATGTCGGATATCGCGGGCTATGTTACCCGCCAGGTCATTTCTATTAACGGAGGAATGCTATGACGCGTCGCGTGGTGATTACGGGCATGGGCGGCGTGACCGCCTTTGGCGAAAACTGGCAATCCGTTTCCAGCAGGCTGCTGGCGTATGAAAACGCGGTGCGTAAAATGCCGGAATGGCAGGTGTATGATGGCCTGCATACCCTGCTGGGCGCGCCGATCGATGATTTCACGCTGCCGGAGCACTATACCCGCAAGCGTATTCGCGCCATGGGCCGGGTGTCGTTGATGTCGACCCGCGCCACCGAGCTGGCGCTGGAGCAGGCGGGACTGATTGGCGAAGCGGTGCTCACCAACGGTCAAACCGGTATCGCCTACGGTTCTTCGACTGGCAGCACCGGTCCGGTCAGCGAATTCGCGACCATGCTCACCGAAAAGCACACCAATAACATCACCGGGACAACCTACGTCCAGATGATGCCGCACACTACGGCGGTGAATACCGGCCTGTTCTTTGGACTACGTGGCCGCGTCATCCCGACCTCAAGCGCCTGTACCTCCGGCAGCCAGGCGATTGGCTACGCCTGGGAGGCCATTCGCCACGGGTATCAGACCGTGATGGTCGCGGGGGGCGCTGAGGAGCTGTGTCCGTCTGAAGCGGCGGTGTTTGACACGCTGTTCGCCACCAGCCAGCGCAATGACGCGCCTAAACACACCCCGTCGCCATTTGATACGCAGCGCGATGGTCTGGTCATTGGGGAAGGCGCAGGCACCCTGATTCTGGAAGAGCTGGAGCATGCAAAAGCGCGCGGGGCCACGATCTACGGCGAAATCGTGGGCTTTGCCACTAACTGCGACGCGGCCCATATCACCCAGCCTCAGCGTGAAACCATGCAGATTTGCATGGAGCAGTCGCTGTCCATGGCGGGATTAAGCGCCCGGGATATGGGGTATATCTCCGCGCACGGTACCGCCACCGATCGCGGCGATATCGCCGAAAGCCTGGCCACCGCCGCTATCTATGGTGACAGCGTGCCGGTTTCCTCGCTGAAGAGCTATTTTGGCCATACGTTGGGTGCCTGCGGCGCGCTGGAAGCGTGGATGAGCCTGCAGATGATGCGTGAAGGCTGGTTTGCCCCGACGCTCAATTTAACGCAGCCGGATGAGCAATGCGGTGCTTTAGATTATATTATGGGAGAAGCCCGTCAGATTGACTGCGAGTATCTGCAGAGCAATAACTTCGCGTTTGGCGGCATCAACACCTCGATTATCATTAAACGCTGGGCGTAACTATGTACCAGTTAGTACTGGGAAAAATCTCCACTCTTTGCGCGGACCCGCTGGCGTCAGCGCTCGCAGACAGGGCGCCTCAGGGTGCCCGACAGGCCTCCTGGCTGGCCGGGAGGACGCTGCTCGCCAGAACGTTATCCCCTCGCCCGCTCCCCGACATCATTTACGGCGAGCAGGGCAAACCGGCCTTCGCGAAGGGTCATCCGCTGTGGTTCAACCTGAGCCACAGCGGTGACGATATTGCCCTGCTGATGAGCGATGAAGGTGAAGTCGGCTGCGATATCGAAGTGATTCGCCCGAGGAAGAACTGGCAGGCGCTGGCTAATGCGGTGTTCAGCATGACGGAGCATGACGAGCTGGAGCGTGAAGCGCCCGAGGAACGGCTTTCCGCGTTCTGGCGTATCTGGACGCGGAAAGAAGCGATTGTGAAACAGCGTGGCGGCAGCGCATGGCAGATTGTCAGCATCGACAGCACGGCGCAGACGCACGCGGTCAGTCAGCTACAGGTCGGCTCGCTGAGCCTTGCCGTCTGCACATCGACCCCTTATACCCTGACCCACGAGTCGATTATTCACGTTGGGACGTTCGGGGCAGAAAAATCACTAACACGCCCAGAATAATAAACCCGACGCCCACCAGCCCGTGCCAGGAGAAGCGCTCCCCCCAGCCCGGCAGCAGGATCGCGGCGCCCCACACCAGAATATAGCTGAGACTCAGCAGGGCATAGGCTTTGCTGAGCGCCATACGGTGCAGCGCCAGATACCAGCAGCCCATGGACGCCACATACCCCGTCAACCCCAGCAGCAGCGCGCCCGTGCCGGACGAGAAGTGCCACAGCGCGGAAACAAACACCAGGATCTCACTGATCGGTGGCAATGCCTGCATGGCATTGCGCAGCAACAGCTGCGCCGCGCTGACTAACAGCACGCTGCATAAGGCCCAGAACGCTCCTTTCACAGGCTCCCTCCCAGGATAACAATCCCGATGATGATGAACCCTACCCCCAGCCAGTGATGCGCAGCAACGTGCTCACGCCAGAACGCCTTCGCCGCCAGCGTCACCCAGACAAAATTGAGGCTCAGCATAGGATAGGCAATACCGACAGGCAGGCGTTGCAGCACCACCAGCCAGACCAGCATCCCGCTGCCCAGCGCCAGCAGTGCCAGGCCAAGCCACAGCGCGATGTGCGCCCCGCGCCGCCCGGCTTTCGCCGGACGGGTGGCCTGTTTCTGGCACAGCTGTCCCGCGCAGCTGAGCAGGCTTGCCAGTATCAGCCAGATCCAGGTCATCACTTCGGCAGATACTCCAGCAGGGCCAGACGCCCCTGAATATACAGGCTGTCCGGTTTCGGCAGATTTGCGCGCGCGATTTCATCGTGTTTTGACAGAAGAATCACCAGCGATACGCGCCCCTGCTGACGATGCTCCGCCAGCCACTGCGCGAAGTCATCTTTATCAACATAACGATCTTTCGCATCGGGATAATCCAGTCCGTAGCGCAGTTCGCCGCTTTGATCGAACATCGTGATGTCATTGCGCTTCAGCTCCCACGCCAGGCCCGCGGCCACGCCAACGTTATTGGCCAGCACGAATCGGCTTTCCTGAAGCGGCTCGCGCACGGTATCGACCAGCGACTGCGGCTGTTTGGAATCCACCACCAGGTTCGGAATGGCAAAACCAATCAGCAGCGCCAGCCCTGCAGGGCACAGTGCCGCCAGCCACCAGCGCTGCTGGCTCTGTCTGAATGTAAACCAGCCTACCGCGGTCCAGATGAGGAACGCCACCACCGCACAGAAGACTTTATACAGTTCAACCGACGTCCAGACCGGATGCTTCGACAGTCCCCACGGCGAGACCACCAGCGCCGCCACCACGCCGATAACGCCAAACGCCAGGTTAATCCCGCCGTTAATGCGTAACGCTCTGGCACCTTTTTCCGCCGCGAGGCAGGCATAGCGCGCCAT
>NZ_QFXN01000235.1:0-24489 GCF_003144775.1 Enterobacter sp. CGMCC 5087
ATAGCCAGCGGGGCAAAGCACGGCAGGATATAGGTCGGCAGCTTGCCTTTGGCAATGCTGAAGAACAGCAGCGGCATCACCACCCAACCCAGCAGATAGAACCCGCCACCCGCGTTTTGTCGGTCATTCCAGCCAAGACGAATCGCGCCGGGCAAAAGTGCCAGCCACGGCAGGCTGCCCGCAATCAGGAACGGTATGTAGTACCAGAACGGGGCTTTATGCTGCGCGTCGCTCTGGGCAAAACGCTGAATATGCTCAACCCAAAAGAAGTAACGCCAGAAGTCAGGCTCACGCTGCGCAATGGCCAGCCCCCACGGCAGAACAATCAGCACGCAGCTCAGGATCGCGAGCCAGCCAAAAATCAGCACCTCTTTCCAGCGCTTCTGGGCGATCACCCACGGCAGCACGCCAATCACCGGAACGGCCAGCGCCAGGAAGCCTTTGGTCATCACCCCCATCCCGCAGGCCAGCCCAAGCAGCACATAGCCACCCGCTTTTCCGGAAACGGTTTGGGCCTGCGACGCCAGCCAGAAGCTGCACATCGCCGCCACCAGCCACAGGGTGATGATAGGATCCAGCACCGCATACGTGCCGATGCCATACACCAGGAACAGGGTCAGGAAGATAAGACCGGAGAAAATAGCGGTCCGCTTATCCCGCCAGAGACGCCAGGCCATCCAGATGACCAGCAGCGCGGCTAAGCCGGTAGAGAAGATAGACCCGGCGCGCACGGCGAGGTTGGTGTGCCCGAACAGCAACTGCCCGATGCTGTTTATCCAGTAGCCAGCAATCGGTTTTTCAAAGTAACGCAGCCCCAGAAAATGCGGGACTACCCAGTCTCCGGATGCCAGCATTTCGCGGCTGATTTCCGCGTAGCGCGTTTCATCAGGCTGCCAGAGTAGACGGACATCGACCGGAATGAGGTAGTAAACGATAAACAGTGCGAGAAGCGCTAAGCCATAACGGGCTGTTTTCATGGGACCGGACTCACGGTTTGTTGATAGCCAAGCCAGCCTTCCCGGCCAGCCATTTCATTACGGACGACTTTGCCCACGGGCAGGGTGCTGAGGTCGTCCGGCAGCAGCTCGCTCAACGGGCAAAATTCAATGCCCTCCTGAGCGGCCATCGTCAGCAGTTCGTCGAAATCATGCTGATACGCAATCCCTTCCACTTCGGCATGGATGGTATACACCGGCGTGCCGGCGTCACGATGGATGTGGTCCAGAATGTAGCGATTGAACTCATCCGCCTTCACCTCGCGCCCGACCACTTCATCCCAGGTGGGAAGCGTGACCGGAATTTGCACCGTTCCGTAGCGATTTTCGCCTAACAGCGGCAAAAAAGGTCCGGTTCCGCGGCAGTCGCTGTTGTAGCGAAACGCAAAGGCTTCTTTGGCCTTCACGACGCGCTGATCCGCACGCCATCCCGCCACGGCGGAGCAGCGCACGGGCTGACCGGTAATGGCCTCCAGCTCCAGCATCCCACGCTCAACCTCACGGGACAGGCGCGGGATATCCCAGACTCCCGCCCAGGCTTGCCAGGCATGGTGGTCCCAGGCGTGCAGACCCACCTCATGATGCTGCGCCGCCTCGCGGATAACGGCTTCATTACCCGCGCCGATACGTCTGCCGGGCCAGGCGGTGCCGGCCAGCAAAATATCCCAGCCGTAGAGGGATGCTGCGCGCGAGCGCAGCATTTTGAACAGAAATGCCGGTTTAATCAGACGCCATAAATGGCGTCCCATGTTGTCAGGCCCCACGCTGAAGAAAATGCTGGAACGCACATCGTGTTTGTTCAGCAGTTCCAGCAGTTTGGGTACGCCGTCACGCGTTCCCCTGAAGGTGTCGACATCAATGCGTAAACCGACTTTTTTCATGAGACCTGTTCCGAAAGCTCCACGGTGCGCAGGAAGAAATCGAGCGTTTCGTCAATGGTCTGCTCCATCTTCACCGTCGGCGTCCAGTTGAGGCAGCGCTTCGCGTTGCGAATGCTTGGCTTACGGTGCTCAACGTCCTGGTAGCCCTTACCATAGTAGCTGCTGCTTTCCACTTCGCGGAAGCCGGCAAACGGCGGGAACTTGTCGCGCAGCGGATGGCGCTCAAAGCTGGCCAGCAGCATCTCTGCCAGCTCGCGAATGCTCGCTTCGTTGTCCGGGTTACCGATGTTGATGATTTCACCGTTGCAGCGGTTATCTTTGTTTTCGATGATGCGGAACAGCGCTTCGATACCGTCGCTGATATCCGTAAAGCAGCGTTTCTGTTTCCCGCCTTCGATAAGCTTAATTGGCGAGCCTTCCACCAGGTTCAGGATCAGTTGGGTGATCGCACGGGAGCTGCCGATACGCGCCGCGTTGAGGTTATCCAGACGCGGGCCCATCCAGTTGAACGGACGGAACAGGGTAAAGCGCAGGCCTTCTTTCTCACCGTAGGCCCAAATCACGCGGTCCAGCAGCTGTTTGGAGACGGAGTAAATCCAGCGCTGTTTGTTGATTGGCCCGACCACCAGGTTGGAGGTGTCTTCATCGAAGTTCTTATCGGTACACATGCCGTACACTTCAGACGTGGACGGGAAGATGATGCGCTTGTCGTATTTCACGCAGTCGCGGATGATCTTCAGGTTCTCTTCGAAGTCCAGCTCGAACACGCGCAGCGGGTTACGGGTGTACTCGATTGGCGTGGCAATGGCGACCAGCGGCAGCACCACGTCGCATTTTTTAATGTGGTATTCAATCCACTCGGAATGGATGCTGATATCCCCTTCCACGAAGTGGAAACGCGGGTTGTTGAGGAAACGGCTGATGGCGTCAGAGCCGATATCCAGACCGTAAATCTCGTAGTTGTCGTCTTTAAGCAGACGTTCCGTCAGGTGGTTACCGATAAAGCCGTTCACGCCGAGGATCAGCACGCGGGTACGACGCTTGATGGCAACAACCGGTGCGCTGGTGATCAGCGCCCCGGCCACCAGACCCAGAGACTGCGCCAGCTGCGTGCCCTGAACGTACAGGCCGTTGTCGGTTTGTCCGGTGACGATCTCCAGCGCCTGCTCGCCGCAGCTCACAATCAGCGGAGAGACAGAGACGACGGTGCCCGGTTTGGCGGCAGGGATGTCGTCACGCACGCGGGATTTCCAGACGATAAATTTGCTTACGCCCGCAAAGCTGTACGCGCCCGGCCACGGGTCGGTCACGGCACGCACCAGGTTGTGCAGCTGGCGGGCAGGCTTGCTCCAGTCCAGACGACCATCTTCCGGCGCGCGGCGGCCAAAGCTGCTTGCCTTGCTCTCATCCTGCGCGGTCTCGCTAAAGGTGCCGTTGAGGATGCCTGGAAGTGCATCACGCAGCAGCGTCTGTGCCGTCGCATTCAGCTTTTGATGCAGCTGCAGCGCCGTTTCGTCCGCATCAATAGCGACCTTCTGCTGTGCCACGATAGCGCCCGCATCCGCACGGCGCACCATGCGGTGCAGCGTTACGCCCGTTTCAGTTTCACCGTTCACCAGCACCCAGTTCAGCGGAGCGCGGCCACGGTAGGCGGGAAGCAGTGAACCATGAAGATTAAAGGCGCCTTTTGCGGCCAGACCTAAGATTTCGTCGGAAAGCAGGTTGCGATAGTAGAACGAGAAGATCACGTCAGGCGCGAGCGCGCGGATGCGATCCACCCACAGCGGATGGTTTACATCGTCCGGTGCATAAACCGGGATCCCGCGCTCGGCGGCGATACGCGCCACGGAGCCAAAAAAGTTATTCTCTCCGGCCGTGTCCGGATGGGTAAAAATTGCCGCAATGTCATAGCCCGCTTCCAGCAGGGCCAGCGTGCCCGTGCACCCCATATCGTGATAGGCAAATACAACAGCTTTCATGGGTGAATTTCCTCTTGAGATGCTTTGTGTTCCTGACGGACAACACGTTGAATAAAGTAGCGCGGACGCGCGCGAACATCGTTATAGATACGGCCAATGTATTCACCGAGAAGGCCCATCCCGACAAACTGGGCGCCGATGAACATAAACAGCACGGCAAAGAGCATGAAGACCCCTTCCGCCGCCCACTGCGGGCCAAAGACCAGTCGCAGCACCACCAGCAGAACGGACAGCGCAAAACCGGCCACGGCGATGATGCTGCCGAACACGCTCAGCAGACGCAGCGGCGTGGTGGTCAGGCAGGTGATGAGGTCATACATCAGGTTGATGAGACGCATAAAGCTGTACTTCGATTCCCCGTGCTCGCGCTCGGCGTGCAGAACCGGAATTTCCGTTGCCTTGCGGGCAAAGGTGTTGGCGAGGATCGGAATAAAGGTGCTGCGCTCATGGCAGTGCAGCATCGCGTCGACAATGTGGCGGCGGTAGGCGCGCAGCATGCAGCCGTAATCGCCCATCGCTTTACCGGTCGTGCGCTGGATAAGGCGGTTGATGGTGCGTGAGGCCAGCTTGCGGAACAGACTGTCCTGACGGTTCTGACGTACCGTGCCGACCACGTCATAGCCTTCATCGGCTTTGGCGACCAGACGCGGGATCTCTTCCGGCGGGTTTTGCAGGTCAGCGTCCAGGGTGATGACCAGATCGCCCGTGACATGGCTAAACCCCGCCATAATCGCCGAGTGCTGGCCGTAGTTGCGGTTGAGCAGCACGGCAACAATATGGCTGCCTTCGGCCTGCGCGGCCTCAGTCAGCATCAGCGCGGAATGATCGCTACTGCCATCATCTACCAGCAGAATTTCATAAGCCTTGCCCATCGTGTCGCAGGCGGCGGTTGTACGGCGGATCAGTTCGGGCAGGCTCTCCTGCTCGTTATAAACCGGGATTACCACGGAAACTTTTTGTACAGGCGGTGCACTGAACATATCAATGTCCTGCAAGCTGATGGAGTGCGGTAATGACGCGGGTTGTGTCGTCATGAGTCATATCCGGGAAAAGAGGGAGAGAACAAATACGCGCGCTATTCCATTCAGAATTCGGGAGCGATACATCAGGAAAACGCTCGCGGTAGTATTTTTGGGTGTGTGCCGCGCGGAAGTGGAGGCCGGTACCGATGCCTTTCTCTTTCAGCGCCGCCATCAGGTTATCGCGTGAGATCCCGCAGCGCGCTTCGTCAACGCGAATAATAAACAGGTGCCAGGCGTGCACGTGCGGCCATGACGGAATGGTGAGCGGCTGGAACGGCGTATCGGCAAGCTCACGCAGGTAGCGTTCAGCAATTTCCTGGCGGCGCCTGTTAGCCTCTTTCAGCTTGCCTAACTGCACCAGCGCCAGCGCGGCGTTGATGTCCGCCAGATTGTATTTATAGCCCGGCGCGATCACTTCCGCCTGCGGCGCGCGGCCGTGCGTCTGGCGGTCATAGGCATCTACGCCCAGGCCATGGAATTTCAGGCTGCGGATCCGCTGTGCCAGCTGGGCATTATCCGTGACGACTAAGCCGCCTTCCGCGCAGGTCATATTTTTAATGGCGTGGAAGGAAAAAATCGCCGTTCCTTTCCAGCCCACATGACGGTTCTTGTAGTACGTTCCGGCGGCATGGGCCGCATCTTCAATAACCGGAATACCGTGACGTTCGCCGATGGCATGAATGGCGTCGATTTCACACGGCGCGCCGGCATAATGAACGGGGATAATGGCTTTGGTACGCGGGGTAATGGCGGCTTCAACGGCTTCTGGCGTCACCATTAATGTATCTTTGTCCACATCAATCATGACCGGCGTGGCGCCCAGCAACACGATCATATTCAGCGTGGAGACCCAGGTCTGGGAAGGGGTAATGACTTCATCGCCCGGGCCAATATCCAGCGCCATCAGCGTGACGTGCATACCCGCGGTGGCTGAACAGACGGCAATCGCATGCTGATTCCCGGTAAGCTGACAGAATGCCTCTTCAAGTTCCTGATTCTTTGGCCCGGTGGTGATCCAGCCCGACATCAAAACGTCCTGAAGCGCCGCAATTTCCTCAGCGCCCATCGACGGCCGCGAAAAAGGCAGAAAATCACTCATTATTAATTTCCTTGCAATAAAAATGGCATGTTTTTGATATTAACCAAATGCCAGCCCGTTTATTTCAACGAACCATAAACTTATATCAAAGTAGCTCTCTTTCCTTAGGGAAAAATTAAGACAAGGTATACAACGTTATAAAACAACTAGCAGCTTCTTGAAAAACAACAAGTTAAATTACGTTTAATTATTTTTAATGTGATCTTCTGCAACATTCTGAAATGAATTGCTTTAAACCAATCCTCAACAAACAAAAAAAATCCCGGCTATTTCAAAATAATATGAAATAGCCGGGAACTTTTCTTTTTAGTTAATTGTCGCGCTTATTACAGGTTATCTGGAAAGTTTTTCGGTAATTCACTGGCCGCGCAGGCGATAACGCTTTCATTATTTGCACCGCAGTCGCGCACAAAGGTGATCGTGGCAAACTCATCAATCACTTCCGTTGGATACGCCGGGCCCGCATCGCGATAGCTGTTCATCAGCGGAATATGGTCGTTCTGGAAGCAGACGGTTTTTTCCGGATTGTTCATGACCCAGCGTGGGAAGAAGATAGTGCCATGGAACAGCTTGTCGCCCAGGTTCACGATCAGGCTGACGTCGGTGCCGGTTGGCTCGGTCCAGGAAATTTTATAGATGCTCTCCCCTACCCGCACGATGTAAGCCTGCTGATCTTTCACCCAACGGTTGGCTACCAGACCGCTGTGAATACGGTAATCAAGCGTGGTCTCATTTTTTACGTAAATCTCGTAGTTCCAGCCGTTATCGTAGGTATATACAAGATGTTTACCAACAAAGCCGCTCAAGTCGTGTTTGTCGAAGGTGTTCATAAAATGTCTCCTTTGTTTTGATGAGAAGATTGTACCCCTTCAAAAAATGAATAAATAACGCTATGTTTTAATTAAATTCATCCAAATTTTAGATAAATCATGCATAAGACGACGCTTGAACAATGGTCTTTACTGGAAAAGGTAGTTGAGGCGGGCAGCTTTGCCAGAGCGGCGGAAGAAACGCACCGCAGCCAGTCCTCGGTGAGCTATAACCTGTCGCTGCTGCAGGAGCGACTCGGCGTGGCGCTCCTGGTCCCGGAGGGGCGACGGGCGGTGTTAACCCCGGCCGGAGAGCTTCTTCTCAACCAGGTTAAACCGCTGCTGAAAGCGTTTTCGTACGTTGAGACGCGCGCAGCGACCCTTCGCAACGGGATGCGCACGCGGTTGGATCTGGTGGTGGACTCCATTTACCCGCGCCGCCGCCTGTTCGCTATTCTTCGTCAGTTCCAGCAGCAGTATCCGCAGACTCAGGTACGTCTGACCGAGGTGCTGGAAAATACCCGCGCCGATGCCATTAACGACGAAGCCGATGTGATGGTCTTAACCCGCCGCCAGGACATTACCGGGCTCGGCGAATGGCTGATGAATATCGACTTTGTTGCCGTGGCCCATTCCCGGCATCCCCTGTTTCACCTCGACGCGCCGCTCAATGATGAGATGCTGCGCCCGTGGCCGCTCATCCAGATTGCGGACAGCCAGCCTGCCGCGCGTGCTGCCGGCGAGTCGTGGACCTTCTCCACCATCGATGCCGCCATAGAGGCCGTCGTCTCTCAGGTCGGCTACGGCTGGCTGCCAGAGGAACGCATTCAGACCCATCTGGATCAGGGCATACTGAAACGCCTGCCGCTGAGCCACGGCGCGCGCAGGGCAACGCCGCTACACCTGATTGTTAAGCGTTCCCTCGCCCCGCTTGATGAACAGGTTGAAACGCTATTGCGCCTTTTTAGCCAGGAACCGTCATCCTCACCTGCTACGCTTTAAGGTCCGAACGTTAAAACGATAAGGAGCAGATGATGAAAATCGACTTTGCGGGGAAAGTGGCGCTGGTGACCGCCTCAACCGGCGGGATCGGGTTCGCCATTGCCAGAGGTCTGGCAGAAAGCGGTGCGGAAGTGATCGTCAATGGCCGCAGCACGGAATCGGTGAATAAAGGCATTCAGCAGCTCCAGCAGGTGGTGCCGGGCGTACAGGTCCGTGCCGCGATTGCCGATCTCAGCACGGCGGAAGGGGTCGAGTCGCTTCTGAAGGTGGCGAATAACGTCGATATTCTGGTCAACAACGCCGGGATTTACGGTCCGCAGGATTTCTATGCCACCGACGATGAGACCTGGGAGCGTTACTGGCAGACCAACGTGATGTCCGGCGTGCGTCTGTCCCGCGCCCTGCTGCCGGGTATGGTGCAGAAAGGCTGGGGACGCGTGGTGTTTATCTCCTCCGAGTCGGCCTGCAATATTCCGGCGGATATGATCCACTACGGCGTGACCAAAACGGCGCAGCTCTCGCTGGCGCGCGGTCTGGCGAAGTTCGTGGCGGGGAGCGGCGTGACGGTCAACAGCGTCCTGCCGGGCCCGACGATGTCTGACGGTTTCGCAGAGATGATGAAAGATGAAATCGAAAAAACCGGCAAATCGCTGGAGCAGCTGGCGAAAGAGTTTGTGATGGCCAACCGCCCCAGCTCGGTTATCCAGCGCGCGGCCACGGTTGAAGAGGTGGCCAATATGGTGATTTATGTCTGTTCGCCCCAGGCCTCCGCCACCTCGGGCGCGGCGCTGCGCGTCGACGGTGGCGTCGTGGATGACATCATCTGACGCTGTCAGGCCGCACTGCCTGCGATGCGACGGGCGGTAATGTAGTGTGCCTGCCAGTAATCATCCGTCAGGGTTGAAACCGTTACGCCCTGACTGGTTGAGGCATGAATAAACTGGTTTTCGCCAATATAAACGCCGACGTGCTTGCGGTTTGGGCCCGTCTGGAAGAAGACCAGATCGCCGGCTTTCAGGCGGTATTGCGCCACCTGCACGCCGCGATGGATCTGTTCACTCGTCGTGCGCGGCAAATTAAGATGCGCCGCATCGGTGAACAGGTGCTGCACCAGCGCGGAGCAATCTACCCCGCGATGCGTGGTTCCGCCCCACCGGTACTGGGTGCCTTTCCACTTCTGGTATTGATCGAGAATACGCGAGCGCAGCGGGCCTGTTTCCTGATGCACCAGCGCAGATTTCGCCGGTGATGCTGCCAGTTCACTGTTCATCGATAACATCGACGCTGGAAGTTGAAAGCTGAACGCAGAAAACGAAGCAAAACTTAACGTGAGGATTGAAATAAGCGATCTAAGAGTCATATCAAAAAAGAAGTAGTGAGTGAGTTTTTCCTTACCTGTGGGGGCCAATGGTTCCCCTAAATATCTTGCGATGTGGCGATAATATAGACAGCTCGTTTTTTCACCAATTGTTATCGAGGCCAAAAATGGACTCACTTTGAGATCGCAAGATCGAGAAAAAAAGAGTGGTGATATAAGGACTGTCCAGCTAAAGCAGGTAAACTGATCCGCAGAATGTGTATTTCAGCTAAGACGTATTTATGACCAATATGATTGCCGACGAGACGGTGGCCAAATCCAGCGTGCTCTCTGTCTTTGACTTTGACGGGACATTAACGCACCACGACAGCTTTATTCCTTTCCTGCGTTTTGCCTTCGGCAAACGTTACTTCGCGGGCCGCCTGGTGCGCATGGCGCTGCCTACGCTGCACTGCGTGCGTCGCAAGCTGACGCGCGATGAGCTGAAGGAAGTGCTGATTAAAACCTTCCTGACGGGCGTGGATGAACACTGGCTGCGCCAGCAGGCGGAAGCCTATTGCGAAAAATACTGGAACAAGCTGATGCGCCCCGAAGGGGTTCTGGCGGTGGCGGCTGAGGTGAATTCCGGTGCGGAAGTGACCATCTGTTCCGCGTCCCCGGCGCTGGTGCTCCAGCCGTGGGCTGATAAGCTCGGCATTAAGCTGATTGGCACGCAGCTGGAAGTGAAAGACGGCAAGCTGACGGGGCGCATCACGGGCAATAACTGCCGCTGCGCCCAGAAGGTGGCAAGGCTGGAGAAAGTGTATGGCGATCTGAACGCCTATCACCTGCGCGCCTGGGGAGACACTCGCGGCGACCACGAACTGCTGGCGGCGGCGCAGGATCCACACTGGCGGCACTTCCACCACCCGCGCAAGCGTCGGAATTCACCGATTAAGGGTTAGGTGCGGTCCGCTGCCCTCACCCCGGCCCTCTCCCACAGGGAGAGGGAGAAAACCAAATCACAGGCCCGGTAAGCGAAGCGCCACCGGGCAATGCATCAGGCCTCACGTTTCCCCGGGAACATCACGCTCGCAATAATCCCCAGCGCCAGCACGCCTAGTACCACAAACAGACTGGCCGTGGCGCCAATGCTGTAACCGTGATGCCAGAAGTGGTCGGTGGCATTTAACCCCAGCTTGAACGCCACGAAGAACAGCAGCAGAACCACGGCCTTCTCGAGGTGCACGAGATACTGCTTCAGCGCTTCCAGCACGAAGTAAAGCGTACGCAGGCCGAGAATGGCGAACATCATGGCGCTGTAGATAATCAGCGGCTCGCGGCTCACGGCAATAATGGCCGGCACGGAGTCAAACGCGAACATGACGTCAGAAAGCTCGACGACGGCCACGCAAAGCAGCAGCGGCGTCGCATAGCGCTTCGCCTTCTTCACGCGGCCAACCATCACGTCCTGGTTTTCCGGCTTCTCCAGCTCCGCATCCACCTCTTTCTGGGTCAGAATAAAGGCGTTGCTGCTGATTTTCGGCCAGACCGGATAGAAGCGTTTTACCAGGCGATAGGCGAGATGACCCGAGTAATCCTCCACTTCGTCGCTCTCTTCATTGCGTCTGAGCATCATCACCGCCGTCCAGCCGACGACCAGCGCGAAGATCACCTCAACGTACGGCCCCAGGCTTAACAGGCTGGTGCCGATAGCCACAAAGATGCCGCGGAAGACAATCGCCCCCAGCACGCCCCAGTAGAGCACGCGGTGACGGTACTTATCCGGCACGCCGAACCAGGCGAAGATCGCCATCATCACGAACAGGTTATCGACGGAGAGCACCTCTTCCAGCGCATAGCCGGTGAGGAACAGGCTCGCCATCTCGGCACCGTGGTGAACATACAGGAATCCGGCGAAGGCCATCGCCATCATGACCCAGAAAATGGACCACATCGCCGCGCTTTTCAGCGAGACGGGTTTATCGTGACGGTGCATAAAGAGGTCGATAAACATCGCCCCAACGGCCATCACCACAAAGACAACAACGGTTTCCGTCGGGAAACCGAGATGAGCAGCAGACATACAAAACCCTTTTGGCAGACAAAACACAACACCATGCAAACTGGCGTAAACCAGGAACAGAAAAGGGTGGGCCGTTAATCAGCCTTTTCACCCTAGAAGCCGCAGCCCTGTCGGCTACGTAAAGAGGGGTGTACTTTACCTTACCAGGCGGGGATCGCGCATCTGTCGTTTAGGCGCTCATGCCGCGCAAACGCTGCAGCACCGCCACCAGAACCGCCACGGACCAGCCCACCATCAACGCGCCCACCAGTCCTTCCACCCCGCCGATAAGCCGCCAGTGCTGGGGTAACGTGACGTCGCCGTATCCCACGGTGGCGTAGCTGACCAGTGAAAAATAGAAGCTGGTGTTCCAGTCATTAAACGCATCGATGACAAAATAAAACGCAGCAAACAGTCCGGCCTCAAGGAGATGGGCGAAGATCATGGAGATCACGATACCGACATTGCGTAAAACAATGCGTACCGCAGAATCGACTTCTAATTTGATGAATTTTAAAACGCCAAACATCCACAGCGAATGGATCACCACGGTTAGGGTAAGCAAAATAATAATACTGAGTAGCTGCATGATGCGTGCTCGACCAAAAGGAATATGGCCCCGCTAACGCGGCGGGGCACCAGGTCGAAGCTTAGTTGAATGGAGAGGAAAAGTTGGTGCAATAATTGCGTTGCGTGATTATCTCCCTTGCAGCGTACTCTCTTTGCGGCTGGTTCGGCTGCTGTGAACGATATATCTGAAGCGCACTATCTGTGAGTCACCTCTTATTTACATCATTTAAACCTTCCATTAACTGGATAAAAATAACGCACCGTCGCTATAGTGGTTTTGTTTAATAAAACCGAGTTGTACCTAATAAAACAAAGAACAAACCCTGCGAGGACACAATGACAGAACATTTACGTAACGGCGCTACCGCCACCGAGGACATAGAAAGAGAGACGATGCGGAAGGTGATCTGGCGTATTCTCCCGTTTCTGATTGTCAGTTACCTGGTCTCCATTATCGATCGCGGGAATATCGGCATGGCTTCGCTGCAGATGAATGAGGACCTTGGCCTCAGCAAAGCGGCGTTTGGCTTCGCCAGCAGCCTTTACTTCGTGGCCTATTTTTTGTTTGAGGTGCCCAGCAACCTGGCCATGCAGAAAGTCGGCGCCCGGCTGTGGCTCCCGCGCATTATGATCAGCTGGGGCATCGTTTCCATGTGTATGTCCCTGGTGCAGAACACCACGTCGCTCTATATCGTCCGTTTTCTTCTCGGTGCTGCTGAGGCGGGCTTCTTCCCGGGCGTCGTGCTGTATCTGACCTGGTGGATCCCGTCCCGCTACCGCGCACGCATTATTGCGTCCTTTATGGTCGCCATCCCGCTCGCTAACTTCATCGGCTCCCCGCTTTCCGGGCTGATACTGTCACTGGATGGCTGGCTGGGTCTTCGCGGCTGGCATCTGCTGTTCATTATTGAAGGCTTGCCGGCGGTGCTGCTTGGTATTGCAGCCTGGTTTATTCTCCGGGATCGCCCTCATCAGGCGAGCTGGCTCAGCAGCGAACAGAAACAGTGGCTGGAAACCACGCTGGAAACCGAGCGCAATCAGCAAAAGAGTATCGGACACCAGACGACGTGGCAGCTGCTGAAGCATCGCCAAATCTGGCTGATGGCGCTGATTTACGCGGGTGCATCTTCCGCGGGCACCACCATCAGCGTCTGGTCTCCTCAACTGCTGAAATCCTTCCATCTCGATAACCTTGAGACAGGTCTGCTTAACGCTATTCCTTACGGTCTGGCATCTGTTCTCATGATTGTATGGGGACGGAATTCCGATCGTACCAACGAACGTCGCTGGCATACTGCACTCACGCTGTTCATGATTGCCGCCGGTGTGTTCGCCGCCTTTGTAAGCGTCTCGCTGTCTGCCACGATCGCTATCCTCAGCATTATGCTGATAGGCGCTTATTCAATGAAAGGGCCTTTCTGGGCGCTGGCATCCGGTTGGATGAGCAGTACCTCAGCGGCGGCGGGATTGGCCGCGATTGGCGCCATCGCAAACCTGATAGGCGGGGCGGTGATGGTAAACGCGTACGGCATTATCAATGAGCGGACGGGCAGCTACACGCTGGCTATGCTTCCGCTGGCCGCGCTGTGCGTGGCCGGGGGTATCGCGGTGCTCATTATGGGGCGGCAGGCCCGCCGAGCTCAGCTACACGAAAAACAGGTTACGCATTAACGATGACAGAAGCGGGACATTTGTCCCGCTTCTGCGTTTAAAGATTTTCTTCCGCCGCGTCGCTCGTTTCACCAAAGAACTGCTGACAGAAGGGCTTACTGGCTCCCATTTTCTGCGACAGACGGCTTGCAGCCGCCTTCATCAACTGACCTATCTCCTTCTCACGACGATCTTCCGTCAGCCGCGAGATGGGGCCGGTCAGGGCTAAGGCCGCAACCAGCTTGTCGTGAACACCGAAGACGGGCATCGCAAACGCAGCGGTATGGGGATCGCGTGCGCCTGACGTGTAGAAAGGGAGTTCAGCGTCTTCCTCCGGCAGGCTTTCATTGAGCCCCCAATGACGCAATACCTTACTGATGGCCGAATTATCGAGCGGGAACTGGCTGCCGGGAAGATTGCTGTGTCGCAGGCCATGCGACGCTTCAGCGCGAAACAGGCAAAGCCGCTGCCCTCCCTCCAGCACATACCAGCTGGCACTCTCCTGAGACGCCAGGGATAAGGCCTGAAGCTCTGGCTGAACCACCCGGGAAAGGTGAAAAGATTGTTCATACAGCTTGCCGAGGTAAAGCAGACGTGGGCCCAGCGCATAATTGCCGTCTTCATGCCTGACGACGTAATTCATCCGTTCAAGAGAATTCATCAAGCGGTAAACCGTGGTTTTATGATAACCCGACAGCTGTGCCAGCGCGGTCAGCGTCAGGCTCTCATCTCCAGGACGGAAGCAATCCAGTAAAGCCAGCGCTTTTTCAACCGCTACAACGCCTTCATTCCCCATCATTATCTCCTTGTTAGCCCGGCAGTGAGTGTACCTCAAATTTTGTGAGTCACTTCGTGTTTACATCACAAACGCCATCTCGAGTCTGGCTAAAAGGAAAGCAACACCGCTATAGTTGTTTTGCTCTGTACACCCGAATTGTACTCAGTAAAACAATATGGAGGCATTTATGTCCGTTACTGAAAAAAAACCGATTAATCGCCATTTCGAGCGCGTTTCTGCCGAGGACGTTCGTCGGGCTGCCGAGTATCAGGCAGCTATTCTGGCCGACGTGGCCGGCCGCCGCGGTACGCTTCATGGCCGCATCAAACCGCTGGCCCCACACATGTCCGTTGCAGGTCCGGCCATCACCGTTGAAGTCCGTCCGGGTGATAATCTGGCGATTCATGCCGCGATGGCGGTGGCGCAGCCCGGCGATGTCCTGATCGTCGATGGCAAAGGCGACCTGAGCTGCGCGCTGCTTGGGGAAATCATGGCCACTCAGGCTCAGGCGAGCGGCATTGCGGGCATTATTATTGATGGCGCTGTACGTGACGCCGATACCCTGAGCAAAGGTCACTACCCCGTCTTTTCTGCCGGTCTGAACCCCTGCGGCCCGACAAAGTTAATCTCTGGCCGGGTTAATCATCCCATTTCAGTCGCCGGGGCGACGGTTCAGGCCGGGGATCTGGTTGTCGCGGATATCGACGGCGTGGTCGTTATCCCGCGAGATGAGGTTCAGGAGGTTATCGCTCTGGCAAAAGAAAAGCTGGAGATGGAGACCCGGCGCCTTGCCGCCATCCGTGAAGGCGATTTACGTCCACACTGGCTTGATGACGCGCTTCGTAAGGCAGGTATGTTGAGCGACGGGGAGACGCTGTGATGGGGTGCAAAGACGTAGTACTGGTTACCGGTAGCGACCTGGCGGAGCAGGCCATGGTGATGTTGCAGGGCTTTGAGGTAGTGTTTGCGGGCCGCCAGCCCACAGAAGATGACCTGATCGCGCTGTGTAAACGACACAATCCTGTGGCAATCCTGGTACGTTACGGCAGGATCACCGCGAAAGTTATGGATGCCGCCCCGGCTCTGCAGGTTATTTCCAAGCACGGAAGCGGGATCGATGTGATAGACCAGACGGCAGCGGCCGAGCGCAACATCGCCGTCCGCTCTGCGCCTGGCGCAAACGCGGCGGCAGTGGCTGAACATACCTGGGCGCTGATCCTCGCCTGCGCAAAGTCGGTGGTGCCTCTGGACAAGCGGCTGCGAGACGGGCACTGGGATAAGGCGACGCATAAATCCATTGAACTGGAGGGCTTAACGCTAGGGTTAATTGGGCTGGGTGCTATCGGCTCGCGCGTGGCGACTATTGGTCACGCTTTCGGCATGAAGGTGCTGGCTTACGATCCCTATGCTAAGACCATGCCTGCCCTGTGCGAACGTGCAGAAACGCTGAACGGACTTCTTTCCCGTTCCGATGTCATCTCTTTGCACTGTCCGCTGACCGATGAGAATCGGGGGATGATCAATAGCGAAACGCTCGCACACTGCAAGCGGAACGCAATTCTGGTCAATACGGCACGCGGTGGACTGATCCACAGTGAGTCGTTACTGGCGGCGCTCCGGGATGGCACGCTGCACAGCGCGGCGCTGGACAGCTTTCCCCACGAGCCGCTGACGGCGCCGCACCTCTGGCAGTCCGTAGAAAACGTGGTTATTTCACCGCATATTGGCGGCGTTACCGCAGCGTCATATATCAGGATGGGGACCGTGGCCGCGAGCAATATTCTTGCGGTGACAGACGTCACCACCGTCAGCCCATAAAGCAAAGCGTGACGAGTGGCTGTGCTCTTATGTCACTTGTCTTCTGCCAGCGCCTGAGCACACGCCCAGGCACTTGCCCATGCCCATTGGAAGTTGTACCCGCCGAGCCAGCCGGTCACATCCATCACTTCGCCAATAAAATAGAGCCCCGGCACGTTGCGCGCTTCCATGGTGCGGGACGAGAGCTCGTTCGTATCGACGCCACCCAGCGTGACCTCTGCCGTGCGGTAGCCTTCGGTGCCGTTTGGCTGAACGCGCCAGTTTGTCAGGGTCTCGACCAGCGTTTCCTGCTCGCGGCTGTTAAGCTGCTTAAGCGACACATCCGGGATCTGCCCCAGCGCCTGCAAACATTCCACCAGACGTTTTGGCAGCTGCATCGCCAGGGTGTTTTTCAGGCTTTGATTCGGGTGCGCGGTACGCTGCTCGTTAAGGAACGCGTCGAGATCGCAATCGGGGAGCAGATTCACCGTGACAAACTCCCCCGGCTGCCAGTAGCTGGAGATTTGCAGTACCGCCGGGCCGGAAAGACCGCGATGGGTAAAGAGCAGATTTTCGCGGAACACCGTGCCGTCTTCGGCGGTAATGACGGAGGGAACAGACACGCCAGACAGCGTCTGAAGTTGTTCAAGAAGCGGTTTATGCAGCGTGAACGGCACCAGCCCGGCGCGAGTGGGCAAGACTTTAAGGCCAAACTGTTCGGCAATCTTATAGCCGAACGGGGAGGCGCCCAGCCCCGGCATCGACAGACCGCCGCTGGCGATCACCAGGCTATCCGCACTGACGGTTTCACCGTTCAGCTGCAGCGTATAGCCCTGGTCGTCGCGGGCGACCTCCAGCACTTCCGTGCGCAGGCGCATGACGACGCCACCCTTCTCGCACTCGGCCACCAGCATATCGACAATCTGCTGCGCGGAGTCGTCGCAGAACAGCTGTCCCAGCGTCTTTTCATGCCACGCGATGCCGTGCTTACCCACCAGGTCGATAAAATCCCATTGGGTGTAGCGCGCCAGCGCAGATTTACAAAAATGACGGTTTTGGCTCAAATAGGCCGCGGGTTCAACATACAGATTAGTAAAATTGCAGCGCCCGCCGCCGGACATCAGGATCTTACGGCCGGGCTTTTTACCGTTATCCAGCAGCAGTACGCGACGACCCGCCTGTCCGGCCATTGCCGCACAAAACATACCCGCCGCACCGGCGCCAATTACCACGGCATCAAACCTTTCCACGTCAAAACCCTCTTTGTTAACTGCCGCGGATTGTAAAGTTTCCTCTGTGGTCACACCAGCGTAAAAAGATATTACAAAGGCATTCCATTGAAATTTAAAGAATATCCTTTATGAGGCATTTCTCAAATCAGGTGGTATGTCAAAAAAAGTCTATATTTCACTTTGCCCGCCGCGCATTTGTCCTGGATAATGCGCCGCGTTCATGTCCTCAAAATGGCGTAACGTCCTATGCTACATTTGTTTGCCGGCCTGGATTTACATACCGGGCTTTTATTATTGCTTGCTCTGGTTTTTGTACTGTTTTACGAAGCGATCAACGGCTTCCACGACACTGCAAACGCAGTAGCGACAGTTATCTACACTCGCGCAATGCGATCGCAGCTTGCGGTTGTTATGGCGGCGGTATTTAACTTTTTTGGTGTTCTCCTGGGCGGGCTGAGCGTTGCGTATGCCATCGTGCATATGCTGCCAACGGATCTGCTGCTTAACGTTAGTTCTGGCCATGGCCTCGCTATGGTGTTCTCAATGCTGCTTGCTGCAATTATCTGGAACCTCGGTACCTGGTATTTTGGCCTGCCTGCATCCAGTTCTCACACGCTCATCGGCGCGATTATCGGCATCGGGTTAACCAACGCCCTGATGACCGGGACATCGGTTGTTGATGCGCTGAACCTGCCTAAAGTATTGGGCATTTTCGGCTCCCTGATCATCTCCCCTATCGTGGGTCTGGTAGTCGCGGGGGGATTGATTTTCATCCTGCGTCGCTACTGGAGTAACACGAAAAAACGTGCGCGTATCCACCTAACGCCAGCAGAGCGTGAGAAGAAAGACGGCAAGAAAAAGCCGCCGTTCTGGACGCGTATCGCCCTGATCATTTCTGCTATCGGCGTGGCCTTCTCACACGGCGCGAACGACGGGCAGAAAGGCATTGGTCTGGTGATGCTGGTTCTGATCGGCGTCGCACCGGCAGGCTTCGTGGTGAACATGAATGCCTCCGGTTACGAAATCACCCGTACCCGCGATGCGGTCAACAACGTTGAAACCTATTTCCAGCAGCATCCTGACCTGCTGAAAAAAGCGACCGGCGTTGATCAGTTGATCCCTTCTCCGGAAGCCGGTGCAACCACCGCGCCTGGCGAGTTCCACTGCCATCCGGCAAACGCGATTAACGCGCTGGAACGCGCCAAGGGCATGCTGGGCGACATCGAAAGCTACGACAAACTGGCCGTTGAACAGCGTGGTCAGCTGCGTCGTATCATGCTCTGCATCTCTGACGTGACCGATAAAGTCGCGAAGCTGCCAGAGGTGAATGGTGACGACAAACGTCTGCTGAAGAAACTGAAAAGCGATATGCTCAACACCATTGAGTACGCGCCAATCTGGATCATCATGGCCGTCGCGCTGGCACTCGGTATTGGTACGATGATTGGCTGGCGTCGTGTTGCGACCACCATCGGAGAGAAGATCGGTAAGAAAGGCATGACCTATGCGCAGGGTATGTCCGCGCAGATGACGGCGGCGGTTTCTATCGGTCTGGCGAGCTACACCGGTATGCCAGTATCCACCACCCACGTACTCTCCTCGTCCGTGGCAGGTACCATGATTGTTGACGGCGGCGGTCTGCAGCGCAAAACCGTGACCAACATTCTGATGGCCTGGGTGTTCACCCTTCCGGCGTCCATCCTGCTGTCTGGCGGTTTGTACTGGATTTCGCTGAAGCTGATTTAATCGGTTGAAGGCGACAAAAAAGCGGGTCAGGAAACTGACCCGCTTTTTTTATGCTCAGTGCCAAATCATCAATGCAATCATACTGACCACGACCAGCCCGCACAGGGCGCTGGTCAAAATGAACTGACGACGCAGGCGCTCGCAGCGACGAATAAACTCTTCATCGTGATGATCGCGGTAGCGCTGGTAGTAGATGTATCCCACCAGACGCATCTGCTTGCTGGGCTGTCCATGCGAGGTGAAGAACCCTCCACCGTCCACATACTGATAAAGCAACGGATCGCAACCACGAAGTACCACTAACAGCGCACGTAACGATGAGAAGTAGCGCGCCATATTCACTATGCAAACCACGCATAACGCCCAAAACAATGCGACGGTGCTAATCATACATCCTCCCCGGCGTCCGCCCACGAAGCAAGGCTTCTGAGCTACCGCACCCCAATGCCCTGACAGACAGTTCAGTGAAAGAATGACCAGAAGTCGATCCGGTTCGCGTTTTAATATCCGAACGGCTCATTTAATAGTGTAGGAGATCCGTTAATTTTTTTGCCACAAGGTTAATCGTTATCAACACCAAAGCTTGAAAAATATGTTTAACTGGGCCGTAATGAAAGTATCAGACGACGGCATTCTCACTTAGTCATCGATAACTTAAGGAAGGAGTAACACTATGGCTTACAAACACATTCTCATCGCGGTAGACCTCTCCCCTGAGAGCAAAGTGCTGGTTGATAAAGCGGTATCCATGGCACGTCCCTACAACGCGAAAGTTTCGCTGATTCACGTTGACGTGAATTACTCCGACCTCTACACCGGTCTGATCGACGTGAATCTTGGCGATATGCAGAAACGCATTTCCGAAGAGACTCACCATGCCCTGAGCGAACTCTCCACCAACGCGGGCTATCCAATTACCGAAACCCTGAGCGGCAGCGGCGATCTGGGCCAGGTGCTGGTTGATGCGATCAAGAAATACGATATGGACCTGGTGGTTTGCGGTCACCATCAGGACTTCTGGAGCAAGCTGATGTCTTCAGCGCGCCAGCTGATTAACACCGTTCACGTGGATATGCTGATTGTTCCACTGCGTGACGAAGAAGACGAGTAAGTGCGTTAAACTCCCCTCACCCTAACCCTCTCCCAAAGGGAGAGGGAATAGATCGAGGACGCAGGCCGGGTAAGGCGAAGCCGCCGCCCGGCTTTTTTATTCCGGCGTACCCGGATAAATATCAAACCGGTGCCCTTTGGTGGTCACCGCGTTAGCGGTCGCAACGTCCGCCAGCGGCGGCGCATAGTCCGGGCGCTTTACCACCACCCGCTTCGTGGCAAGCTGACGAGCCGGCTCCAGCAGGCCATCGGCATCCAAATCCGGCCCCACCAGCGACTGAAACACCCGCATCTCTTTCTTCACCAGCGCGCTTTTCTGCTTATGCGGGAACATAGGGTCGAGATAGACCACCTGCGGGCGCGGGGTGATATCCGTCAATGCCGTCAGGCTGGAGGCGTGGATCAGCTGCAAACGATCCTGCAGCCAGGTACCGATTTCCGGGTCCGCATAGCCTCGCGCCAGCCCGTCGTCGAGCAGCGCAGCGACCACCGGGTTACGCTCCAGCATCCGTACGCGACAGCCGACAGACGCCAGCACAAAGGCATCACGCCCCAGTCCCGCCGTGGCATCGACCACGTCCGGGAGGTAGCTCCCTTTGATGCCGACCGCTTTGGCCACCGCTTCGCCGCGACCGCCGCCGAACTTGCGCCGGTGCGCCATCGCGCCGCCGACAAAGTCGACAAAAATCCCGCCGAGCTTCGGTTCGTCGCGCTTGCGTAATTCGAGATGTTCCGGCGTCATCACCAGCGCCATCAGGTTTTCTTCATCGTGCTCCAGCCCCCAGCGGGCCGCCAGAACGGATAAGGCGCCGTCTCCGGCGCCTGTTTCATCTACTAAGCAGATCTTCACGTAACAATCAGCCTTTGATCCCGTAATGCTCAAGCATCGCATCCAGCTGCGGCTCGCGTCCGCGGAAGCGTTTGAACAGCACCATTGGCTCTTCAGACCCGCCTCGGGTCAGAATGTTATCGAGGAACGACTGGCCGGTTTCGCGGTTGAAGATCCCCTCTTCTTCGAAGCGGGAGAAGGCATCTGCCGCCAGCACGTCGGCCCACAGGTAGCTGTAGTAGCCCGCCGCGTAGCCGCCGGCGAAGATGTGGCTGAACGCGTGCGGGAAGCGGCCCCAGGTTGGCCCTGGAATAACGGCAACCTGCTTTTTAATCTCGGCCAGGGTCTCAAGGATTTTCGCACCCTGCTCCGGGCTAAACTCGGCGTGCAGGCGGAAATCGAACAGGCCGAACTCCAGCTGGCGCAGAATGAACATCGCCGCCTGGTAGTTTTTCGCCGCCAGCATTTTATCCAGCAGCTCTTTCGGCAGCGGTTCGCCGGTCTCATAGTGACCGGAAATAAACGCCAGCGCGTCCGGCTCCCAGCACCAGTTTTCCATAAACTGGCTTGGCAGCTCGACCGCATCCCACGGCACGCCGCTGATACCGGCCACGCCTGCGGTTTCGATGCGGGTCAGCATGTGGTGCAGACCGTGACCGAACTCGTGGAAAAGAGTGATCACTTCGTCGTGGGTGAATAGCGCCGGTTTGCCGCTTACCGGACGGTTGAAGTTACAGGTCAGGTAGGCGACCGGCTTCTGCAGAGAACCGTCGGCTTTACGCATCTGGCCCACGCAGTCGTCCATCCATGCCCCGCCGCGCTTGTTCTCACGCGCGTAGAGATCGAGGTAGAAGCTGCCGCGCAGTTCGTTTTTCTCGTCATACAGCTCGAAGAAACGCACGTCCGGGTGCCAGACGTCGATATCGGTACGCTCTTTGGCGGTGATGCCATAGATGCGTTTTACCACTTCGAACAGGCCTTTGACGGCTTTGTTTTCCGGGAAGTACGGGCGCAGCTGCTCGTCGCTGATGCTGTAGAGGTGCTGCTTCTGTTTTTCGCTGTAGTACGCGATATCCCACGGCTGCAGTTCGTCCACGCCGAACTCCGCTTTTGCGAAGGCGCGCAGCTGGGCCAGCTCTTTCTCACCCTGCGGACGGGCGCGTTTCGCCAGATCGGTCAGGAAGTCGAGTACCTGCTGCGGATTTTCCGCCATTTTGGTGGCGAGAGATTTATCGGCGTAGTTTTCGAAGCCCAGCAGCTGCGCCAGCTCGTGACGCAGGGCGAGGATTTCCGCCATTACCGGGCTGTTGTCCCACTTACCGGCATTCGGCCCCTGATCGGAGGCGCGGGTGCTGTACGCGCGGTACATCTCTTCGCGCAGGGCCTGGTTGTCGCAGTAGGTCATCACCGGCAGATAGCTCGGGATATCCAGCGTCAACAGGAAGCCTTCCTGCTCTTTCGCTTCAGCCTGGGCTTTTGCCGCCGCCAGCGCGCTTTCCGGCATACCGGCCAGTTCCGCTTCGTCGGTAATCAGCTTCGTCCAGCCCATGGTGGCGTCGAGCACGTTGTTGCTGTACTGGTTGCCCAGCTCGGACAGACGCGCGGCGATTTCGCCGTAGCGGGTCTGCTTCTCTTTTGGCAGGCCAATCCCGGACAGCTCAAAATCACGCAGGGCGTTATCGACCGATTTTTTCTGCGCCGTGCTCAATTCGGCATAGTGGTCGCCATCGCGCAGGTCGCGGTAGGCTTTGTACAGCCCTTCGTGCTGCCCGACCCAGGTGCTGTACTCAGAGAGCAGCGGCAGCGTCTGTTCGTAGGCTTCGCGCAGTTCCGGGCTGTTTTTTACCGAGTTCAGGTGGCTCACCGGGGAGAAGATACGCCCCAGCACGTCGTCCACTTCGGCCAGCGGCTGACACAGATTTTCCCAGGTGTACGGCGCGCCCTGCGCTACCACGCTTTCTACCGCCGCGCGGCAGTTGTCCAGCGATTGCGTAACGGCTGGAACCACATGCTCAGGGAGGATTTTAGAAAACGGCGGCAACGAAAAAGGCGTCAGTAATGGATTGGTCATAAACGCTGTCCTGTTGAAATAGGTGAATGAAGCGCGCATCCGGCGCTGTGCATATGGGATCTAGAATGGGGTTAAGTGTAGAGGATTTCAATGCCGGACGTTGCGCTTTCGCGGCAGTGGAAACTTTTCTGTATACTGTGGCGATACGCTCTATTTTTGCCCGATGGCGCTACGCTTATCGGGCCTACGTTTACTACCTGGAACACATTCATCCATGCTCAGTTATCGCCACAGCTTCCACGCAGGCAACCACGCCGACGTCCTTAAACACACCGTACAGAGCCTGATCATCGAATCGCTCAAAGAGAAAGAGAAGCCGTTTCTCTATCTGGACACGCACGCGGGCGCGGGCCGTTATCAGCTGAGCGGCGAGCATGCCGAGCGTACCGGTGAATATCTGGAAGGGATTGCCCGCATCTGGCAGCAGGACGACCTGCCTGCCGAGCTGGAGCCGTACATCGGCGTGGTGAATCACTTCAACCGCAACGGCCAGCTGCGCTACTACCCTGGCTCACCGCTGATTGCGCGCCAGCTGTTGCGCGAGCAGGACAGCCTCCAGCTGACCGAGCTGCACCCGAGCGATTTTCCGCTGCTGCGTTCTGAATTCCAGAAAGACAGTCGCGCCCGCGTGGAAAAATCCGACGGCTACCAGCAGCTGAAAGCCAGGCTGCCGCCGGTTTCCCGTCGCGGCCTGGTGCTGATCGACCCGCCGTACGAAATCAAAACCGACTATCAGGCGGTGGTGACCGGCATCCACGAAGGTTACAAACGCTTTGCTACCGGCACCTATGCCCTGTGGTACCCGGTGGTGCTGCGCGCGCAAATCAAACGCATGATCAAAGACCTGGAAGCGACCGGCATCCGTAAGATCCTGCAGATCGAGCTGGCGGTACGCCCTGACAGCGATCAGCGCGGCATGACCGCCTCCGGCATGATTGTGATCAACCCGCCGTGGAAGCTTGAAGCGCAGATGAACAACGTGCTGCCGTGGCTGCATAAAACGCTGGTGCCAGCGGGTACAGGCCACGCCACCGTCAGTTGGATCGTGCCGGAGTAATCGCAGCCATCGGTGGAAACTATTGATTTCAGGTATACAATCGCGGCAATTCACGATTAAGGACAAAAGCTATGACTAAGCATTATGACTACATCGCCATCGGCGGCGGCAGCGGCGGCATCGCCTCCATCAACCGTGCGGCCATGTACGGCCAGAAGTGCGCGCTGATTGAAGCCAAAGCGCTGGGCGGCACCTGCGTGAACGTGGGTTGTGTACCGAAGAAGGTGATGTGGCATGCGGCGCAGATCCGTGAGGCTATCCATATGTATGGCCCGGACTACGGCTTTGACACCACCATCAACCACTTCGACTGGGAAAAACTGATCGCCAGCCGTACCGCCTACATCGACCGCATTCACACCTCGTACGACAACGTGCTGGGTAAAAATAACGTTGACGTTATCCACGGTTTCGCCCGCTTTGTGGACGCGAAAACGATCGAAGTGAACGGCGAGACGATCACCGCCGATCACATCCTGATCGCCACCGGCGGTCGTGCG